>JAYVUH010000440.1:0-2990 GCA_043788115.1 Burkholderiales bacterium | reverse complement strand
CCGCACCGACCGTTTGGCCGCACTGCGACGTCCCGGCACCACGCGGCAACACCGCCACACCTTGCGCCGCCGCAATTTCGATGGCGACCCGCGCCGCCTCAACGGAGCGCGGCACCACCACACCCACTGGCGTCACCTGATAAATCGAGGCGTCGGTGGCGTAGCGTCCGCGGCTGGCCGCGTCGAAGTACACCTCGGCGTCGCAGTGCTTGCGCAGCTCCGCGGCGAGGTAAGTCGCGCCGCTAATGGCGCTTTGCTTGAGACGAATGCTTGACATGGGTTATGTGCTGAATTTACGGTTATCGCATAGCATAGCTAACAAATACAGGGTCAGGAGGATTCCGCATGAGCAGTCAACCCAGCACACGCCGCGCCGGCAACCACTTTTTGCAGATCCCGGGTCCAACCCCGATCCCTGAGCGCATTTTGCGCGCGATCGACCACCAAATCATTGACCACCGTGGACCCGTTTTTCAGGAACTCGGCAAGCGCGTCTTGAGTGGCATCAAGACCATCTTCAAAACCAGTCAACCGGTGATCATCTACCCGGCTTCGGGAACCGGTGCGTGGGAAGCCGCACTCGTAAACACACTGTCGCCGGGCGACCATGTGTTGATGGTCGAGACCGGTCACTTTGCGATGCTGTGGCACAAGATGGCCGTCAAACTCGGTTTCAAGCCAGAGTTCATCACCGGCGATTGGCGGCACGGTGTTGACGCCGTACAAATCGAGGCGCGCCTTCGCGAAGATAAGCAGCACGTCATCAAAGCCGTGTGTGTAGTACATAACGAAACATCCACCGGCGTGACCACCAATGTCGCCGCCGTGCGCAAGGCCATTGACGCGGCCAGTCACCCAGCCCTGTTATTAGTCGACACCATCTCATCGCTGGGATCGGTCGATTATCGCCACGACGAATGGGGCGCCGACGTTACGGTTGGCGGTTCGCAGAAGGGATTGATGCTGCCGCCCGGGCTGTCGTTCAACGCCATCTCACCAAAGGCACTCGCCGCCAGCAAGACCGCAACGTCCGTGCGGGCGTTTTGGGGTTGGGATGAAATTCTGGAAGCGAACAAGACCGGCTTTTTTCCGTACACCCCTGCCACCAACCTGCTCTACGGCCTGCGCGAAGCCATCGACATGCTGCACGAAGAGGGACTGGACCATGTATTTGCGCGGCACCAGCGCCACGCTGAGGCCACGCGCCGCGCGGTACGCGCATGGGGGCTTGAGGTCTTGTGCGCCAATCCGGCCGAGTATTCGCCAGTGCTGACAGCGGTGATGATGCCAGCCGGTATTGACGCTGATCAGGTGCGCGAGACCATCCTTCGACACTTCGATATGTCGCTCGGTATGGGTCTATCCAAGCTCAAAGGCAAGATTTTCCGCATTGGGCATTTGGGCGACTTCAACGACCTGACCCTGATGGGCACCCTGGCTGGCGTTGAGATGGGACTCTCACTCGCCTCGGTTCCCCATCAAAAAGGTGGTGTGGAAGCCGCGATGGCGTATCTGCGCGACTGCGCTGCCGAACCAAAAACCGAAAAAAGCGTCAAAATCGCTGCGTGACATTTTTGCTGCACGCCATACGCCCCAAGATAGGGGCTGACCATAACTGGAGGATTCATGAATCGTCGCGATACCATCAAAGCGCTATCGGCGCTGGCTGCCTCATCCTCGTTGCCGTTTGGCGCTAGCGCATTCGCGCAAGCGGGCTATCCCAATAAACCACTACGTTTAATCAATCCATTCCCCGCCGGCGGCGGCACCGACGTGTTCGCGCGCCCCTACGCGGTGAAACTCGGCAATGCGCTCGGCCAAGCCATCATTGTTGAAAACATGGGTGGCGCAGGCGGCACCGTCGGCGCTTCGGCGGCCGCCAAAGCGACGGCAGACGGTTACACGTTTTTCGTCGGCGCGATTCATCACACCATCGCCGAATCGTTATATCTCAACAAGACCTATAAGTTGGAGCAAGACTTCGTCCCGATAACGGTTCTCGCCTATGTACCAAACGTTTTGGTGATCAACCCAAAGCACCCGTTCAAGAAAGAAGCGGACCTGAAGGCGTTTGCGAAAGCCAATCCAGGCAAATTGAACTACGGCTCCGCTGGTGCAGGCGCATCGCATCACCTTGCTGGTGAGCTCTACAAGAAGACCGCCGGTGTTGACATGGTGCACGTGCCATACAAAGGTATTGGCCCGATGATGACTGATCTGCTTGGCGGAACGGTTGATCTTGCGTTCGATGGATTGGCATCGTCAAGCGCACAGATCAAGGCCGGCAAGCTGATTCCACTCGCTGTGACCTCACCCCAGCGCTCGCCGCTGCTGCCGGACGTGCCGACCATGATCGAACTCGGCTACAAAGATTTCGTCATGACCACTTGGTACGCGGTTTGGGCCATCAAGGGCACGCCGCAGCCGATCGTCGATCGCCTGTTCAACGAGTCGGTTAAGGTACTCAACGATGCCGATATCAAGAAAGCCTGGGAGGCCGCTGGTGCCACCGCAGGTGGTCAATCGCCAAAAGAATTTGCAACCTTCATCTCCAGCGAAATCGCCAAGTGGGGCAAGGTCACCAAGGACTCGAATATCAAGATCGACGGCTAGTTTCAATCAAGCGATTGGCAGTTGCAAGGCGTTTCAGGCAAAGCCGCCTGAAACGCCTTTCCTTTTTTGTGCGTCCCCGTTTAGGCCGCAGGTTTCTCAGCTATTGACCGTACCGAAACACGTCCGGCTTGCCCAGCGCGGGAATCAGTTCGACAATCCCGCTAGCAAAGATCTCCACTGCCAGCGCAGCAAGCAACAGCCCCATGATGCGCGTGGCGACGTTGACGGTCGTCACACTCATGTAGCGCCCTGCCTTGGTGGCGATCTTGAGGGCGACCCAGGTAATGAGCGCAATCAGTAGCACCACCAACAGAACCGCACCGAGGTGAAGCAACGTCTTTTTCTCGGATACATAGATGACTAGCGTGGACATGGCC
>JAYVUH010000439.1:0-5142 GCA_043788115.1 Burkholderiales bacterium | reverse complement strand
CAAGGCCAGCACCGACGCCCTGGTGGCCAAGGGCGTCGCCGATCCCAAACGACTGGGCATAATGGGCGGCAGTTATGGCGGCTTCATGGTGGCATGGATGAACGGCCACGTCACGGCGGGACGCTATCGCGCCTACATTTGTCACGCGGGGGTTTACGATCGCGTCGCAACATGGAGCGCCGACTCCTACACGCAGCGCTATCGCGATCTGCACGCCACCTATTGGGATGACCCGGTCAAGGTCGCCGCGCAAAGCCCGATTTCGTTTGCGGCCAACATGAACACGCCGACGCTGATCACCCACGGCGCGCTCGACTACCGCGTGCCGGATCACAACGGACTCGCTTACTACAACACGCTTAAAGCGCGCGGCATACCGGCCCGCCTGTTGTGGTTCCCGGATGAAAACCACTGGGTGTTGAAAGCGCCGAACGCGCGCCAATGGTACGGCGAAGTGTTTGCGTGGTTGAAGGCACACGACCCGAATAAGAAAAGCACGTAATCGTAAAATCGTCGTAAAGTAGCCGACTGGCGGGCGTTTCCGAGCAAAAAGCGCTGAAGATGCCCGTCAATACTAGAGTTTTAAACCGTGCTCACCAAGCGCCCGGCACGGCTCAAAGCGCGGACAACTGGTGAGATGGTCGTTCACCATGCCGGTCGCCTGCATATAGGCGTAGCAAATGGTTGAGCCGACAAACTTGAAGCCGCGCGTCTTTAGGTCCTTAGACATCTGATCGGAAATCATCGTCGATGCCGGTACATCCTTCATCGAGCGAAACTTATTTTGTACCGGCCTGCCATCAACGTAGCGCCAGATGAATTTTGCGAAGCTGCCAAACTCGGTCTGCACATCAAGAAATCGCTTGGCGTTTTCTATACTGCTGACGATCTTCAAACGGTTGCGGACAATCCCTTCATTCAGCATCAGTTTTTCGATGCGTGCCGGCGTGAAGCGTGCAACTTTGACGGGATCGAAATCAGCGAATGCCGCGCGATAGTTTTCGCGTTTTTTCAGGATGGTGTCCCACGACAACCCCGCTTGAGCGCCTTCAAGAATTAAAAATTCAAACAACACCTGGTCGTTAGTTTGCGGGGCGCCCCACTCAGTATCGTGATAGTGGCGTTCGAGATCGTTGATTTCGGACCACGGGCAGCGCGATGAAGGTGACATGTTTGGACGCTCTGAGCGACAAGTGATCAGTCGCGTAAGTTTACGAGAACACCAACGGTCCAGCGCCGACAATGGGCCACATGATCGTTCATGTTGCCGGTCGTTTCAGCTGAGGCATGCCATAGCTACCGATGTCGCTCGAAAAGACGTAGCGCGTACGCGCCAGCGGGGGTGTTGCGTAGCTGAATGACCTCGTCCTGCATGTGCTGCGGCACCTCATGCAGGCCTGGCATCTGTCCACGGTACTGCGGCGGGAGCAGTACGGGCGCGGCCAGTGACGCAAACGTCAGATCGGCTGCTGTGAAGTGCTCCCCAACAAGATACGATCTTTCATCGCGCAACATGTCTCCGACCTCGCGGAAGACCTCGCCGACTACGTCGAGCGAGCGCGCGGCACTTTGTGTGGAGATTTTGAGCGACTTGCGTACGAGTGGCTTGAAAAGCGGCAGTAGGATCGGCATCAGTGCACGTTCGATTGTCGGCGTGCCGGGCGTCATCACCTTCAGCAGCAACGCGGAATGCGGGAGCAGTTGCGCATACGCCCATCGGCGGGCATGTGGCCCAAGCGTCTGGTCAAACTTTTCTTCTAACCGTAGGGCCTCGTTCCGAAGGTTCAACTCGGTTGGGTAAAGAGCGGCGCCCATTTCGTCCAGATGTTTCAAGATGTCGCTGCTGTCGCGATAGCTTTTACCGTTGCGAACGAAGACAGGGACACTTCTCCCGCGTTGCCTCAGTGTCGCCAACCAGTGAAACAACGGCGGATGCGCTTCCTCGATGTATTCAACGCCGGACAGGTCAAGCGCCCACCGCGCCTTTTCGCAGTAGTGGCTGTGCGGCATCGTGATCAAGCGAGGCGTCATCGCGCTCAAGTGTGACGCTTCCAGTCACCAAAGGTTGCGTCAATTCGGCAGCGCGTGAATGACACCCTCGCTTTTTCGGACGTCGTCTTGTGAAAGTCGATGGCGCTACGGTGCGATTCGCTTCGGTACGCCCAAGCCTGCGCTGCCCGTTCGTTGGCCCATGCGGCCACCGTGCAGAGATCGGTTGGGGAAAACGGAATGAGCACCAGCTCTTGCAACAATCCATCTGTCTGGGAAAGTGTTCCGCGCGCGTAACTTGCGCGTTGGCCCACGACCGCGGCATCGATTTCTCGGGAGTAAGGGCCAAGGCTGGTGATGATGACGGTAGGCTCTTCGCGTGCAGGTTTCGTCTCGCTGACCTCAATCGAAAAAATTTCGGCACCGCGCCGCATGTATGGAATTAGCTTCAATCCCCAGAAGCTTTCAGGGTCGCTGAGGCGGGGGATGTGTGCTTGGACGGATGAAAAGAAGCCATCAACCTCGGCCTCGTCGTTCCAGACGCCGAGCCAATGATATTGCTTCTTACGCCGCTCAGGAATTCCGCTCTCTGGGTATTCGGCCTCGGTGCCGCTCAGGAAAAAAGGGCTACCGCTTGGGGCGTCTTCGCCCTTCGTGGCTCGTCGTGGTTCACTGCTGAATCGGGCTGAGTGAAGACTCAGGAAACTACTATTCAGTGTCATCGCATCCTCCGTTTACAGGTGGTACGCGCTTACGTAATATCGCTGCGTCATTCTGACGCATTGCCGCGCTCGATCTTACGTTGTCAGCCGGACTTAAACAACCCTCCCTTCGCAGTGCGCAGCAGCGAGAAAGCACCACCTACAGCGCGCAGCTTCAATCATTGAGGCAGTGGCATTCGAGATCGTTAATTTCTGCCCACGAGCTGCGCTAGTTTACGAGAACACCAACCAAGCGGCGGCAATGTCGTAGCATGGTGGCGTCAATCGAAGGAAAGCACATGACCACCTATCTTGTCCCCGGCGTCCGCACCGCGTTTTGCAAAGTTGAAGCGCAGCACAAGCAGTCCGACGCGATTCAACTCTCGATTCCCGTTGCCCAAGCGATGGCGGAAATCGCACGACCCGACTTGATGGTGTGGGGTACGGTAATCCCGTCGCTTCGCTGGAGCAACATCGCGCGCGAAATCATGGCCGACGCTAAGCTCGACCCGACCATCCCCGCCTACTCGACCGTGCAGGCGTGCTCGACGTCGATGGTCGGCGTTTTCGAAGCGGCCGGGATGCTGTCGGATCACACACCACTCGCGCTGGTCGGCGGTGTCGAGGCGATGAGCCAAGTACAAATCGGCTTGACGCAGGGTTTTTCCAACTGGCTGCGTGGCGTGATGCAAGCGCGCACGTTCGGCGCGCGGATTGACGCGATCAGCTCGGTGACGTTCAAAGACATCCGCCTCGACATCCCCAGCGTGAAAAATCGCTCGACCGGTAAAAGCATGGGCGAACACGCCGAAGAGATGGCCAAGACCTGGAAAATTCCGCGCGAGGCGCAAGACAAGATCGCATATGAAAGCCACCAGCGTGCGGTGAAAGCAATGGCAAGTGGATTTTTCGACGACCTGTTGATCAACGTCAACGGCACCCCGCGCGATGGCATCCCGCGCGCCGACTCCACACAAGAAAAGCTGGCGAAGTTAAAGCCTGCGTTTGATCGCTCGGGTGCCGGCACCATCACGGCGGGTAACGCTTCCCCGCTCACCGACGGTGCGGCCGCTATTTGGGTGACCAATGAAAAGGGACGCGCAAGGCTGCCGACCAATGCGACTTGTGCAAAGTTGGTGGACTTTGAGGTCGCCGCTGTCGACATCTTCAACGAAGGGTTGTTGATGGCACCGGCCTATGCCATTCCACGATTACTCGCGCGTCACAATCTCACGCTGGCGGACATCGACCTGTGGGAGATTCACGAAGCGTTCGCTGCGCAAGTCTTGTGCAACGTCGCCGCCATCGAGAACGAGGCGTTCGTACGTGAAAAAGTTGGTCTCGTTGGCCTCGTTGGCAATGGCGCAGCAATGGGCAAATTTCCGTGGGAGCGCTTGAATCCCAACGGCGGCAGTGTGGCGATCGGTCATCCGTTCGGTGCCACCGGTGCGCGCATTTTGTCGCAAGCGGTGAAAGAGCTCGCCGCGATGGGCAGCGGGAAGCGCGCGATCGTCAGCATCTGTGCAGATGGCGGATTGGGGACGGTGGCGCTCGTCGAATCGGTTTGAGTGTCAGCCCGGCAGCAGCAAAGCTCCACGAAAAGCGATATTCTTTGGATTGAATTGCGAGCCCGCAGCACTTACTTTGAATTTTTCTATCTTAGTGGAATAATGGTGCCAAATGGACACGCATGTTACCTTTGATTTTCGTATCGATTCGCTTTCGCCAGAAACGCTTCCAATGGTTCGGCTGGCTGAGTACGCTACCTATCTTGGTAAGCTGATGGGATCAGAGGAGCACGTCCATTTATTAAAAGTGCGCAGGGGAAGTGCGGTCCCCGAAATACTGGTGGACTTAGTCGCCGAGCCGAAGGTACGACAACGGCTTTCGCTAGTCAATTCGCCAAACGTGCCTGACGACGTGAAATCAAATTGGAATAAGCTGAATGCCTTGTTGCGAGACGACAACGCATCTGCAGTTTTGCGCGTCAAGAAAGGTGCATCGATTCTTAAATTTCCTGGCAAAAGAACGCCGCTATCGGAAGAAGTGGTCGTTCATGAGCAAGGTGAGCTGGATGGTATTGTCATTCGCGTCGGTGGTAAAGACAACACTGTGCCAGTTTGGCTTCAAGGCGAAGGTGGGGTAAAGCTTGAATGTAATGCCACGCGAGAGATGGCAAAGCAGCTGGCAGGTTATTTGTTTGAGAGCCCGGTCCGCGTTTCGGGTAACGCGAAGTGGCGTCGTACGCAGGAGCGCGCTTGGGAACTTGCAGGATTTGATATCAAGAGCTTCGAGCCTCTCGATCAAACACCGCTGAACGAGCTTGTCACAAAGCTCCGTACGATTGACACGGATTGGGCTATGATCGATGACCCTCAGGCCGAACTTCTCCGCTTGCGAGGCGCATAGACAGCGATGCCTGTAGCTTTCGACGCCACCGTTCTGGTTGATT
>JAYVUH010000438.1:0-2467 GCA_043788115.1 Burkholderiales bacterium | reverse complement strand
CGATTTCGACGGAATCTCCTGGCTGGAAGACACGCTCAAATCATTTAGCGGTGCGGTGCTCACCATCAGTCACGATCGCAGTTTTCTGGAATCCTTCGCCACGCGTATCGTCGAACTCGACCGAGGCGCACTATTCAGTTACCCGGGTTCGTTTGCCGAATACCAACGACGCAAGGCCGAGATGCTCAACGCCGAGTCGCTCTCCAACGCGCGCTTCGACAAACTATTGAAGGAAGAAGAAGTCTGGATTCGCAAAGGCGTGGAAGCGCGCCGTACCCGTAACGAGGGCCGTGTAAGGCGGCTCGAAGAACTGCGCCGAGTACGCGCAGCGCGGCGCGACGTGGCCGGCATGGTGAAGCTCTCGTTGGACGCCGGTGAGCGCTCCGGCAAGATCGTCGCCGAACTGATCGACGTCAGCAAACGCTTTGGCGACAAGGTCATCATTCGTGATTTTTCGGCGATCGTGCAACGTGGCGACCGCATCGGACTCATCGGCCCCAACGGTGCAGGCAAGACCACGTTGATCAAGCTGATGCTCGCGGACCTGGAGGCCGACAGCGGCACCATCAAGCGCGGTACCCAACTGCAAGTCGCCTACTTCGACCAGTTCCGCGAAGTGCTCGACGACAACGCTAACATTTCGGACGTCATTTCACCAGGCTCGGAGTTCGTTGAAATCGGCTCAGGTGACAAAACGACGCGAAAGCACGTCATTTCGTATCTGGGTGATTTTCTGTTCCCACCGCAGCGTGCCCGCGCGAAGGTGAAATCACTGTCCGGCGGCGAGCGCAATCGCTTGTTGCTGGCGCGCTTGTTCGCCAAGCCCGCCAATGTGTTGGTACTCGATGAACCGACCAACGACCTCGATATCGAAACGCTAGAGTTGCTGGAGTCGATGCTGCAAGAGTACGCCGGCACCGTTATTCTAGTGAGCCACGACCGGGCGTTTCTCGACAACGTCGTCACACAGGTGTTTGCGTTTGAAGGCACAGCCGCAAATCCCGGCAAGATTCAGGAGTACGTCGGTGGATATGCCGAATGGCTAACCCAAGCAAAGACGGACACTTCGTGGGCAAATAGCCCCAAGACGCCCGCCAATGCTGGTGTTTCAACGCCGAGTGCGGGCATGCGCAAGGTAAAAATGTCGTTCAACGAAACGCGCGATTTGCAGCAACTGCCGGGCAAGATCGAAGCGCTGGAAGCCGAACAAACGCGACTCACCGCCATGCTTTCCGACGGCAGCATCTTCGTCAAGTCACCGGATGAAGCCGCGCAAATCGGCAGTCAACTCGACGTCATCGCCGCAGAAATGGAAGTCGCAATGACGCGCTGGGAAGCGCTCGAGACTAAGCGCTCCACGTTGATGGCGTAGCCGTTTGTTCAAACCCACAATATTGGTTTGACAGTAGATTTCGGTGTCCTACATGCCCCTTTGTAAACGAGCCCGTCCTGTGCATGCCGAAGGAGAGATCGAGGGGGGTTTTTAGCGTCTGCGTGTCGACAAGGTCAACCATTGCTACACTGGAACATCAAACACGAACAAAGGGATCAAACATGGCCACCGTTCTTGCGCTCTATAACACCCCGACCAATCCAGCGGCGTTCGATGCCTACTACGCCTCGACACATGTGCCGCTGGCCAAGACGCTGCCGGGCCTGCGGTCTTACGAAGTCAATCACGGCACGGTAATGACGCCAGGCGGCCCGGCATCGTACTACCTCGTGGCCATGCTGAAGTTCGATTCGATGGCCAACATTCAAGCCGCCCTCGGCTCCCCAATTGGTCAGGCTGTGGTGGCCGATCTGGGTAACTTCGCCACCGGCGGCGTATCGGTCTTGATGTTTGACGATAAGTTGGCCTGAGTTGGATTATCGAGCGCCGTATGGCAACGCCTAGCTCGAAACCCTACACACCGCCGACGCAGCTAAAGGGCCTCATCGACAAGTTCGCCCCCGATATGGCAAAGCAAATCCGCTTTGCCTACGCGGCCATGAAGAAGCGTTGGCCGACGGCACAACAGATGGTCTACGACAACTACAATTTTTTTGTGATCGGCTTCTGCCCCACCGACAAGCCGAGCGAGGCGATATTCTCGCTGGCATGCCAAGCCAAAGGCGTATCGCTGTGTTTCCTGCAAGGCGCGCATATTCCAAAATCGCTCGACCCGAAAAAACTCCTGAAGGGCTCGGGCACGACAGTACGTTCGATCAGGCTGTACCCGATAGAACTCATCGACGATCAGGATGTGGTCGCACTCATGACGGTCGCCAATGCACACGCCAAAGTGCAGATGCCTCAAAACGGCAAGGGCAACCTGGTGATCCGCTCAGTGTCGACAAAGCAACGACCGCGGCGGCCCGCCGACAAGTAGTTTCAGGCTCGCCGATACATCAGTAATCGCCCCTTATACGCTGCCGCGAGACCAACGGCCGGTTGATCCAGCCGCATTTCCGTCACACCAAAGCC
>JAYVUH010000437.1:0-6749 GCA_043788115.1 Burkholderiales bacterium | reverse complement strand
TGCTTTGTCGCGGTAGTAGTTTGCCTCTGCTTCAGCAGGTGGAATATAGCCGATTGGCTCCAGGAGTCGGTGGTGGTTGAACCATGACACCCATTCGAGCGTGGCGATCTCGACAGCCTCGGTTGTCTTCCACGGGCCACGGCGGTGAATGACTTCGGCCTTGTACAGACCGTTGATGGTTTCGGCCAAGGCATTGTCATAGCTGTCGCCCTTACTGCCGACGGATGGTTCAATCCCTGCCTCCGCCAGCCGCTCGGAGTATCGAATCGACAGGTACTGCACGCCACGGTCGCTATGGTGGATGAGGCTGTTGCGATCTGGTTGTCTGGCATACAAGGCTTGCTCCAAGGCGTCCAGTACAAAGTCGGTTTGCATGTTCCGGCTCACCCGCCAGCCGACGATGAAGCGCGAGTACACATCGATGACGAAGGCCACATACACAAAGCCTTGCCAGGTCGAGACATAGGTAAAGTCCGATACCCAAAGCTGGTTCGGCCGCTCAGCAACAAATTGGCGGTTGACGCGATCCAGTGGCCGAGTAGCGGCAACATCGGCATAGGTCGTGCGCTTGATCTTGCCGCGCCTGACGCCGGCCAAGCCTTGGCTACGCATTAGCCGCTCGACCGTGCAACGTGCCACCGCCATGCCTTCGCGTTTTAATTGCCGCCAGACCTTGTCAGCGCCATAGACCTGCATGTTGACCTGCCAGACACGTTGAATGTGTTCAACCAGAACGTCATCGCGCAGTGCCCGAGCGCTGCGCAACGCTGGCTGCCTAAGCTGGGCGGCATGGCGGCGATACGCCGACGGGGCGATCTGTAGGACGGCACAGATCGGCTCGACCCCGAAACGGTTTCGATGCATATCGACGAATAAATGGGCTACTTCAGTCGGCGGTCTAGCTCCGCCTGTGCGAAAAAAGCGCTGGTCAGCTTCAGAATCTCGTTGGCCCGGCGCAGTTCTTTATTCTCCCGCTCCAGCGCCTTGATGCGATCCCGCTCGTCGCTGGTAACACCAGCGGTAACGCCCGTATCAACCTCATGGCGTTTGATCCAGTTGTCCAGCGTCTGGGGGCTACAGCCGACTTTGCCAGCAACCGATTCAATGGTGGCCCAATGCGAGCCGTACTCGCTGCGTTGCTCCTGCACAAGCCGTACAGCTCGTTCGCGTAATTCGGGTGAAAATCTTGTCTTGGTTGTCTTTGGGGTGTTCATGGTGGCTCCAGTTTTCAAATTACGGAGCCTCCGCAAAACCCGGGGCGATTCACTGGTGATAAAGTTGGCCCACCAATATCCGGGAGGCGAGAATGAAAAAACTAAGCATGGTTGGACTTTTAATTGTCACTGGGTGCGCCGCAAACTCTGGTGTTGTACCAATGGGAAATGATACTTACTTCGTCAGCCGTCAGGCCGCTACCGGGTTTTCGGGCGCTGGGGCGCTTAAAGCAGAGGCATTGCAGGAAGCCAACCAGCAATGCGCGAGTCAACGCAAGACGGTGGAAGTTATCAGCATGACAGAAGCACAGCCGCCATTTATTCTTGGCAACTACCCCAAGGCCGAAGTGCAGTTTCGCTGCAAATAGGAAAAGAGGGACTAGGCTTGACATTGAGCAACTGGAGACCACGATTAGTTCGGCTCAGCTGGGCGCTTGAGCAATCTGGGACGGATTACGGTTGTTTTTACAAATTCGCCGGCCGGCGCGCGCTTCCAGCGAGTATTGCTCGACGTCTACGGGTCAGCTAGCCATTCGCCGACGACTTCGCAATAATGATCAACAGCCCACCACTACACCCAATCACCATGCGCCCACATGCACTCCTCGCAGGTCTAGTCTGCGGTTCCCTCTTCTGTTTAGGCATTGCGGTTACACCTCGCGCTGATGCCAAATCCCTCCGCATGGCAATCGCCGATGACGCCACCACGCTAGATCCGCATTCGGCGAACATCCTCGGCAACACTCGGCTGCTCGCCAGTATTTACGAAGGCTTGGTCACACGCGACAAGGATTTCAAGGTGGTTCCTGCGCTGGCGGTCTCATGGAGCCAGGTAGATACGAAGACGTGGCGGTTCAAGCTTCGACCAAACGTAAAGTTTCACGATGGCACGGCGTTTACGGCTGAGGACGTCGTGTTTTCGCTAGAACGCGCGTTGCATCCACTATCCAACTTCAAGTCTTCGGTGCAGGGCGTGTCATCGGCGAAGCGCGTCGATGAGTTGACGGTTAATCTAGTGATGTCGGAACCCAATCCGGTGTTGTTGTCGCACTTAGTCAATTTCCGCGTCATGTCGAAAGCGTGGAGTCTAAAGAACGGCGCGGCAACACCGCAGAATTACAAGGACAAGGAAGACACGGTCTCCTCTCGCAGCACCAACGGTACGGGGCCTTTCATTCTGGTCTCGCGCCAACCGGACGTGAAAACGGTGCTCACTGAAAACAAGGCGTGGTGGAATCGCGCCGCCAGTGATCGCGGCAACCTCACCGGCGTCGAGTGGACGCCCATCAAATCGCCGAGCACGCGCATGGCGGCGTTGCTATCGGGCTCGATCGATTTTGTGATTGATCCGCCGGTGCAGGATCGCGAACGCATCAAGAATACAGCGGGCATGAAACTGCAGACCGGTAGTGAGCCGCGTGTTTACTTTCTTGCATTCGATACCTTTCGCAATGAGTTGCTCTACAGCAATGTAAAGGGCAAGAACCCGTTCAAGGACATTCGCGTTCGCCAAGCCATCGCGCTCGCTATTGATGCCGACTTAATCGTGAGTAAGGTGAATCGCGGTTACGGTCGGCCAACTTCGTTGATCATCGGCAAAGAGGTGCAGGGATACGCAGCCGATCTCGACAAGCGGCCGAAAGTGGATATCGCGAAAGCCAAGACATTGCTCGCTGACGCGGGTTATGCCAACGGCTTTGACGTCACCATCGATTGTTCGAACCAAGTGCCGTTTGGCGAAATCTGCCAAGCCCTCGCGCCGATGTTGTCGAAGATCGGTATCAAGCTGACGCCGAATGTTGTCCTCAACGCCAACTACCCGCCAAAGATTCAAAAGTACGACACGAGTATGTACTTTTGGGGTTGGGGGTCCGTGACGGTTGATGCGCTCTATGTGCTGCAATCACTCTCGCGCAGCGTGGGGGCGGAGCGCTCCGGCGACGGTGACGCTAACTATGGCCGCTACTCCAATCCAAAGCTTGATACGCTGATCGATCGCATCAAGGTGGAGTCTGATATGAAGGTACGTGACGGGTTGATTCGAGATGCATTGACCATTCAACGCGACGACGTGGCGATCGTGCCGATCCAACAGGTGGTTACCGCGTGGGCGATGCGTAACACGGTCGATGCGCCGTTCGCACCGAATAATTTGCCGTATTTTTATCGCTTCAAAACGAGGTAGCGGTGCGGTGGCTTGTTGCGCGAAACCTGTATCTTTAATCAAAAAGGAAGACAAAAAAATGAAGTCAATCCGCAAATGGTGGAGGCAAACCGTGTTCGCGTTTGCGTGTTTGAGTGGCGCATTCAGCGTAAACGCACAAATCTCCGTTCCCGCGTCCACGAATGCTTTGGTTAAGCCTGCCATTGCAGAGGATGCCGACGTCGCCGGCGCGATACGGCTTTTCTCAGCGTGGATTGAAGGTCAGATTGCCTATCGTGGTTTACCCGGCATCGCGGTCGGCGTGGTGAGCGATCAGCAGCTGGTGTGGTCGCAGGGCTATGGATTTGCCGACATGAAAGCAAAGATTCCAATGTCGTCGGCGACCAAGTTCCGGATGGCGTCGCACAGCAAACTCTTCAATGCCATCGCGATCATGCAGTTACGCGAGGAGGGCAAGCTGCGACTAGATGATCCGGTCATCAAGTACCTGCCGTGGTTTAAGGCCAAGCCTGCCGGGAATGACGATGGTGTGATCACCATTGAGCAGTTGATCTCGCATAGTTCGGGGTTGCAGCGCGAGGCCGGAGACCATTGGGTGACGAATGAATTTCCCACACGGGAGGAATTAAAGCGCCTCTTCGCCGATCGTCAAGCCGCATTTCCGCCGGCGACACGTTCGAAATATTCCAACCTCGCGGTCTCAGTTGCGGGGATGATCGTGGAAGAAGTCAGCGGGATGTCGTGGGCGGATTACGTTAGCAAGAATATCTTTAAGCCACTGGGGATGAATGATTCGAGCGTCGATAAGAATGTCGCGGGCTTGGCGGTCGGATATGGTCGGCGCATGCCGGATGGTAGCCGGGCGATTGCGCCGTTTGTGGATGCGCGTGGTATGGCCGCGGCAACGGGAATTACCTCCAGTGTCGAGGACATGGCGAAGTTTGTCTCGGCCCAGTTCCGCAGAGGCGCACGCGGCGGCGCGCAAATATTGGGCAGCGGCTCGATGCGCGAAATGCATCGGGTGCGGTCAGTCGAAGAGAATTGGTCTTCGGGCTATGGCCTTGGCTTCGGCGTTTCACGTATCAAAGACAAGACCTATGTAGGACACGCGGGCGGTTATCGAGGCTACACGACGCGGACTTTTATTCAACTAGACGACAAGCTTGGCGTCATCGTACTCACCAACACTTCCGACTCTGACCCGACGGACATTGCACAGCAATTGCTCGCTACCGTCGGGCAGGCGGTGGGACAGGCAGCAGCTAAGGCCGCTGCGGCAAAGCCTGCGCTGGTCGAATGGGATCCGGCGTGGGCTCGCTTCGCTGGCTTGTATCGCGGGTTTGGTGGCGATCAACAGGTCGTGTTGCTTAACAAGCGCCTCGTCATCATTACGCCGAATGCGACAAGCGTTGATAACCAAGTTAAGCTAGAACCGCTCGGTGGCGGACGCTTTCGATTTGTTGCACCTACGGGCGGCGGCGTGATCGGTGAAACCGTGCGCTTCATCGAGGAGGCGGGTAGACCGATGCGCATGATTACCGGCGACAGTTGGATTGATCGCGTGCGCGAGTAGTGTGAACCCACGTTGGTTTCGGCGGATCGGGCGGCGCTTCTGCATCGCTGCTTCATAGCCGATTCGCGGCAGCTTCATGGCGTGCGCGTGACACAACGTGTGTAGTGCCGCGTGTCACACTATAAGCGGCATTGATGTAGAATTTTTTTAAAACTCGCCTATTGGTGGGCAATTCCGAGGTTTTTTGCTTGAAACTGCCCGCCAATAGGCGAGTTTGTGTTTCCATTATGCCGCCGGACTGAACGGCACCTCGCGCATTTCCCCTTAGTGCGCGACTAAAATGCGTTACCCTTCGGATTCGAGCAATGAGTGGAGGTGCCATGGCAGACGCCCATCCTGACGAGAGTGAAGCACGAGCGGACGCATCAAACGACGCACGCACGCAACTGATAGAAAATCTTCGGGCGCGCCCGGCCTCGGCAGCCGCGAAATTACTCGAGGGTCTCGATGCCGCATTGGCATACGAGGGCTTGGCCGCATTGAACCCCGCGTTTGCGCAGGACATCCTGGCGATGCTGCCGACCATGCAACGCAACGGTATCTTTGCGGTGGCCACGCAAGATATTGCCAAGCAGTGGACGCGCAATCAATCGTACCCGCACGGGGCGGTCGGGCGGTTGATGGAACCGGCGATTGGTGTGTTTGCGGCAGACGTCACCGTTGGGGAGACGATCGAGGCGTTGCGAGCGCTGGTGAAGTCGGCGTTCATCACCTACGGATACATCACTGACGCCAATGGGAAGTTGCTGGGCATCGTCACCATGCGTGACCTGCTGTTTGCGGATAACGACAAAACGCTCGCTGAGGTCATGCTCACGGAGGTGTTTGCGCTGAGCCCGCAGTCGCCGATATCCGATGCCATGCGTCTTACGCTTAACCGCCACTACCCGGTCTATCCTGTTTGTGACGATAACGGAACGTTGCTCGGGCTGGTACGCGGACAAACAATTTTTGAATCGGAAGCGTTCGAAATCACCGCGCAGGCCGGCAGCATGGTGGGTGTGGACAAGGAGGAGCGTATCTCGACGCCACTGATGCGCAGCTTCAAGTTTCGCCATCCATGGCTGCAGCTCAATCTACTCACGGCGTTTTTGGCCGGTGGCGTGGTGGCAATGTTTCAAGGCACCATCGACAAGTTCGTCATCCTCGCGGCATTTCTTCCGGTGCTGGCGGGACAAGCCGGCAACACCGGCTGTCAGGCAATGGCGGTAACGCTGCGCGGCATCACGCTCGGTGAAATCAAACCCGGCGACGGCAAAGTGCTGGTGTTCAAAGAGGGGGTGCTAGGCGCGCTCAACGGCGCGCCGATCGGTGTCATCGCGGCGATTGCGATGTACATCACGGCCAGCGTACAGTACCCGGCTTACGCGGTCACACTCACGCTGGTCACGTTTCTGGCGATGGTCGGTGCTTGCGTGGTTAGCGGTATCTCTGGCGCAATCGTACCGCTCACCCTAAAACGATATGGTGCCGATCCGGCGACCGCATCGAGTATTTTTCTCACGACCTCGACTGACATTGTCAGCATGGGGCTGTTGTTAGGGCTGGCTGCGTTGATGGTGCGCTGATGGTGCTGATGGTGAGGTGGGCCAATCTGCGTGCCCCTTGATAGGGCGTTCCTTCGCACAATCCTCAATGAATAGCAAAGGTACAAACCATGAATCCCGCAAAGACCAGCGCGTTGCTCGACACCTTGAAGGCCGCGTGTACACGCCAATTTATGTTCAACCCGCGCCGCGTGGCGGCAGGCATGCGCTATGTGGGAACCGAAGGCCACGGCACCAAGCTGGTCCACGTA
>JAYVUH010000436.1:0-3033 GCA_043788115.1 Burkholderiales bacterium | reverse complement strand
TCTCCGGATTTTCGGGCGAGAAAAAGGTGGCGGAAAAGACAGCGCAACTCAACGACTGGATGGCGCGATCGAATCTATCGCCATCTGGCAAAGCACAGCTGGCGCGCTACAACATGCCCTTGACCCCGCCGCCATTCCGTCGGAACGAGATCCTGATCCCTGTTCGGTAAGTGCGTGCGGGAGTCGTCAAGCTCCGCGATAATGTCCGCATGCGTATTACCCAACAGCTTCTGGTGATCGGCGTTCTGCTATCGGCATCATCGCCAGCGCGTGCCGACCCGACTCCTGCACCCGCCCGGTTGCAGGAGCTCGACGTACCGTTCGTCGCCTCGGCACCTGCGGTGACACGCACGATGCTGGACATGGCGAAAGTCACGCGCGATGACTACATTATTGACCTCGGCTCAGGCGACGGTCGCATCGTCTTTCTCGCGGCGCGCCTGTACGGCGCGCGCGGACTCGGCGTCGAAATCGACCCGCGTCTGGTGGAAACAGCGCAGGAGGATGTGAAAAAACTGAAACTTGAACATTTGGTCACGTTTCTTCAGCAAGACCTGTTCACCACCGACCTTGGCACCGCGACGGTGATCACCATGTACCTGCTGCCCGACGTCAACCTTGCGTTGCGGCCAACATTACTCGCACTCAAACCGGGTACGCGCATCGTTTCGCACGATTGGGATATGGGCGATTGGACGCCTGATGAAGTCCGCATCATTGACAACCCGCAAAAGTCGCTCGGTCTCGAAAAGAAAAGCCGCGTCTTGTTGTGGGTGGTGCCCGCAAAGCTGGGCGGCAAATGGTGTGCGCAGCAAGGCAAAACGATCGCCGACGCCGCCATGCACGTTGAATTGCGTCTCGACCAGCATTATCAAAAACTCGACGGCGTCCTCACGGCAAACACCGCTGGCAAATCGCGCGGACTTAACGTCCGGTTCCGGGCGACGCTCAACGGCAACCGCTTTAAGATTCCGCACAGTGGACAAAACGCGGATGCAGCCGCCGCCCAAGGCGATACGATCTTACTCAATGGCGACACCTACGGCCTCGCTTCGAGCCTGATCTTCAGGCGCGCGGCCCACGCGGACGCAGCCTGTGAGTTTAGCGAGTTTGATCGCGCCACCAACGCGGCGAATCGCTAGAGATGTTGCCCGAGCGCTTGAATCGCTTCATCCTGGGCGGCTTCGCGTTGTGCGCGTTGCTGTTGCTCGGCAGTTGCGGCGGAAAGCCGCCGACACTTCCCGCGCTAGACAAAACGGCTGTCGTCCTTGCCTTCGGCGACAGCTTAACTTTTGGCACGGGTGCCGCACCCGAACAAGCCTACCCGGCACAACTGGCGCGCGTGATCGGACGCGAGGTTGCGAATCACGGTGTGCCGGGCGAGATCAGTCAGGACGGCCTGACACGCCTGCCGACGGTGCTCGATGACGTCCAACCGCGTCTGTTGATCCTCTGCCACGGTGGCAACGATTTTCTACGCAAGCTCGATAGCAAGGCGACCGAGGCCAACCTGCGCGCAATGGTGAAGCTGGCGCAGGCTCGTAACATCGGCGTGTTACTCATGGCCACGCCGCGGCCCGGCATTATTCTCTCTGTGCCCGAGTTCTACGAACACATCGGTCAGGAATTGGGCGTGCCGGTCGAGACGGCCGTGCTCGCGCAAGTACTGCGCGACAACGCGTTGAAGTCGGATCTGGTGCATCCCAACGCGGCGGGATACTCGCGGATCGTCGAGGCACTCGCCCAGACACTGAAACGGGCGGGCGCCGTTTAGGGTTTTCAAAACTGCAAACCCCAGCGTTGACGAGCATTTTCAGGCATTTATGCTTCAAAGTGTCTGCGGATAAAGGACTTTCATTTTCTGGAACTATTCACCCCGCCAGCCGGAAGGAACCAGAACCCGTAACCCACACGATGGCTGTCCCGCGTGCCACTATGCCGTTGACCGACGTAAACCTGGACCTTGATCTGCTGAGGCGGTTGCGCTCGGGCGATGCTGCGGCCATGTCGGCGCTGTATCAGCGCCACCAAGGACCGCTCTATCGATTTGCCGTCCTCAGGTGCGGATCCACCGACACGGCGGCCGATATCGTGCAGGATGTTTTTATGGCGCTGATCGAAGGTCGGCTCGCGTTCGACGCTAATCGCGGCGCGCTGTCGAGTTTCCTGTTTGGCGTGGCGCGCAATTTCATGCTTAAGCGCGATGAATCACAGCGGCGTTTTGTTTCGACCCGCGTAGCATCCGCCACCGACGATGATGACGACCTCACACACGACATCATGGATCCTAATCCGACGCCGCTGGAAGCGCTGCTGGCCGACCATCGTGCGGAAGCGGTTCGGTCGGCGCTGCACAAGATTGCGCCGCATTACCGCGATGTCCTGATTCTTTATGAAATGCAAGACATGACCTACGTTGAGATTGCCAACGTCTGCAATATCGATATCGGCACCGTCCGCTCACGGTTATCCCGCGCGCGCGCCAAATTACTCACGCTGCTGCAGGGCGATGCAACAACACAACACAATTTGAAACCCGCGACTCAACGTGCCGCACAGGAGCAACCATGAAACACGACACACCAGCGAGCGAGCCGTCCGCTGATCAACGCAACCTCGATGAACAACTCGGCCATTTGCGCCAAGAGATGTCAACGTTAAGCGCGCCGCAGACGATCGAAGCCAACCTGGCCAAGGCATTCCGCACGCAGCAGCGCGCCCTAGGTTGGCGGCGAAATATTGCCGAGTGGCTAGCGCCCGGCGGGGCGATTGCCGTGAGTCTGGCCGTCGGCGTCTGGGTGTTGCTAGGCACCGCGCCGGTCGCAAATCTCAACAACGCCACGCTTTCGAAATCTGCTTTGAACAACAGCGACAACAATTCGCCTTTCATCGCATTGCAATCGCTTGAACAGATTGCGTTGGAACCAAATCCACGTGTCATCGAAACACAGTTGCCCAAGATGATGTTGGCGAGCCTCGGGATTTCGGTATCACCCGAAGTTGCCGGCGACACACTGCGCGCCGAAATGCTGG
>JAYVUH010000435.1:0-5227 GCA_043788115.1 Burkholderiales bacterium | reverse complement strand
GACAATATGAGACTTGCTGTAAATTGCGGCATATACTTATTCTGAGTCGACGGAGAGATGGTCGAAACTCCATCATGCAGGCGTTTCGCATCGGTCTCGGTTTAAATATGTGTCTCCACACAGCCGGTGTCACCCATTCGAAATACAATTGAAGTACTGAAAATGGATATCAACAGGCTGAACAGAATTATCATCTCCGAGCAAAGTGCTCTGAGTAATGAAGGCGGAAAGCCGCAGTCGCGCAGTGCAACGAAATGAACGATGCCTGATTGTTCCAAACAGAAATGAATCTCGAACAACTCCAGCCAAACGCCGCTGTCCGAGGTGTTATTCCCGATGCCTTGGTGACCGTTGTCAGCGTCCAGTGGTTCGGCTCCGAGGCATTGGAACTCACTTACAAAACGCCCGCAGGCAAAGTCGCCAACGAACTACTTTACCGCCACGATGAGCCGCGCCTCGAAATCGTCGAACTGGGCCGCCCCTGGAGTTTTGACGGCGACGGCGCGCTGTTCCGGCTGGTTTCCGAAGCGCAGCGCATCCGACTTGCGCATCTGTTCGATCCGGTGCTGGCGGTGCATACCTCCATCGTCGATCCATTGCCGCACCAAATTACAGCCGTGTATGAGCACATGTTGCCCCGCCAGCCGCTGCGTTTTCTGCTGGCCGACGATCCCGGCGCGGGAAAGACCATTATGGCCGGGCTGCTCATCAAGGAATTGATTGCGCGAGGCGATTTGCAGCGCTGCCTCATCGTTTGCCCCGGCAGTCTGGCCGAGCAGTGGCAAGACGAACTCTACCGGCGCTTTCATTTGCCTTTCGAGATTCTGACCAACGACAAACTCGAAGCCGCACGCACTGGCAACTGGTTTCTTGAAACCCACCTCGTCATTGCCCGTCTCGACAAGCTCTCCCGCAATGAGGAAGTTCAGCTCAAGCTGCAAGCGCCCGATTGCCGTTGGGACCTGGTGGTGTGCGACGAAGCCCACAAGATGTCGGCCACGGTGTTCGGCGGCGAAACCAAATATACCAAGCGCTACCGTCTCGGCCAGTTGCTGTCGACGCTGACTCGCCACTTCCTCCTCATGTCCGCCACGCCACACAACGGCAAGGAAGAAGACTTCCAGCTTTTCATGGCGCTGCTGGACGGTGACCGCTTCGAGGGCCGATTTCGCGATGGCGTGCACACAGCAGATGTGTCTGACCTCATGCGACGCATGGTCAAAGAAAGCCTGCTCAAGTTTGATGGCACGCCGCTGTTTCCCATGCGCATTGCCCACACAGTGCCCTACCGGCTGTCGCTGCCGGAAGCCGCGCTCTACAAGGCCGTGACCGACTACGTGCGCGAGGAGTTTAACCGTGCCGAAGCGCTGGAAAACGACAAGCGCGCTGGCACCGTCGGTTTCGCCCTCACCATTCTGCAGCGCCGGCTGGCCTCGTCACCCGAGGCGATCTACCAATCGCTGCGCCGCCGCCGCGAACGCCTGGAGTCCCGTCTGCGTGAACTGGAAGTGCTGCAGCGCGGTGGTCAAGCGGCACCCATCCTAGCCGCCTCGTTGCCCGCCTTCGATAGCGAAGACGTGGAAGACCTCGACGAGGCGCCTGACAACGAAGTCGAAGCCGCAGAGCAAGAAATCCTCGATCAGGCTACCGCCGCGCGCTCGATGGCCGAACTGCGCATTGAAATCGAAACCCTCAAGGGCCTTGAAGCCAGCGCGCTGTCCGTGCGTCGCAGCGGCAACGACACCAAATGGATGCAGCTCTCCAGCCTGCTCGGTGAAGTATTTACCTCGACTGCAGCAAACCACCACGTTGCTCAACCCGATGCACCTTACGGTTCCGGCCGGATTCCGCCGCCCACGCCATCGCCACACCAGAAGCTGGTCATCTTCACCGAGCACCGCGACACGCTCAACTATTTACAGGAACGCATCACCCGATTCCTTGGCCGCAACGAAGCCGTGGTTGTCATCCACGGCGGCATCGGCCGCGAAGATCGCCTCAAGGTGCAGGAATCGTTCAGGCACGACCCCGAAGTGCAAGTGCTGCTCGCCACGGACGCTGCCGGTGAGGGCATCAATCTTCAGCGTGCGCACCTGATGGTCAACTATGACTTGCCGTGGAACCCCAACCGGCTGGAGCAGCGCTTCGGCCGCATCCATCGCATTGGCCAGACCGAAACCTGTCACCTTTGGAACTTGGTGGCCGAGGAAACCCGAGAAGGGGATGTCTACCGCAGGTTGCTCGAAAAACTCGAACAAGCGCGCCTGGCGCTGGGCGGTCAGGTTTTCGACGTGCTCGGCAAACTTCAGTTTGAAGGCAAGTCCCTGCGCGATCTGCTGATCGAAGCCATCCGTTACGGCGAAAAGCCCGAAGTCATGGCGTTCCTTACTACCGTGCTCGACGCCACACTCGACCGCAATCATCTGCAAAACCTGCTCGACGAGCGCGTGCTGGCCCACGACGCCATGGATGCCAGCAAAGTGCAGCGCATCCGCGCCGACATGGAGCGCGCCGATGCCCGGCGCCTGCAACCGCACTAGATCGAATCGTTTTTCCACGAAGCGTTTAAGCATCTCGGTGGCGCCGCCAAGCAACGCGAAGCCCGCCGCTATGAAGTTACCCATGTGCCTGCGCCGGTGCGTAACCGCGACCGCCTCATCGGCATTCGCGAACCCGTGCTGCCGCGTTACGAACGTATCGTCTTCGAAAAATCCCTCGTAGCTCCGCAAGGTCAGCCGTTGGCTGCTTTCGTCTGCCCCGGCCACCCGCTGCTGGATGCGGTAATCGACCTAACGCTGGAGCGCAATCGTGACCTGCTCAAACGCGGCACGGTGCTGGTTGATGACCGCGACCCTGGCACCGCCCCGCGAGTTGTGTTCTATTTGGAGCATGCCATCCAGGACGCTGGCGTCACCCGCGCCGGTGATCGCCGCGTCGTCTCCAAACGCATGCTCTATGTCGAAATGGATGCGCAAGGCACGGCCCAGCACATCCACTATGCCCCCTACCTCGACTACCGCCCGCTGGCGGCCGGGGAACCGGACATCGACGCTTTACTCGACCGCCCTGAATGCCAGTGGATCAACCGCGAACTGGAGCAAAAGGCGCAAGGCTATGCCATTGCACAAGTCGTGCCCGAGCACCTGCAAGAAGTCAAAGGCCGCAAGCTCGAACTGATCGCCAAAACAGAAGCAGCGGTAAAAGAGCGGCTGACCAAGGAGATCACCTACTGGGACCACCGCGCCGAAGAACTCAAGTTGCAAGAAGCCGCCGGCCGGCCGAATGCTAGGCTCAACTCCGGTGAAGCCCGCAAGCGCGCCGATCTCCTGCAAGGCCGGCTGCAAAAACGCCTCGAAGAACTGAAGCTGGAGGCGCAGATTTCGCCGTTGCCGCCGGTTGTGCTCGGTGGTTTACTGGTCGTACCCGCAGGATTGATTAAGGCCATTGCGGCGCCGTCTGCGCCAATCTCAACCACACCTACCGACACGCAGGCCAGTGCCGCCCGCGCCCGCGCTGTCATCATGGACATCGAACGCAGCCTCGGTTTCGAGCCGACCGACCGCGAGTTCGAAAAGCTCGGCTACGACATCGAAAGCCGCATGGCTGGCAGCGGCAAACTGCGTTTCATCGAAGTCAAAGGCCGCGTCTCGGGCGCACCGACCATTACCGTCACTAAAAACGAGATTCTGTATTCACTCAACAAGCCCGACGACTTTATCCTAGCCATTGTCGAATTCCTCGATGCCGACGCCCACAAGGTGCATTACCTGCGGCAGCCGTTCGGGCGTGAACCGGATTTCGGCGTCACCAGCGTGAACTACGACTTTGCCGAACTGCTGGCCCGCGCCGAGTCCCCGCGATGAATCCACTGCACCCGATTCGCTGCGAATGAAAACCGCCAAGCCACGCAGCACCAAAACCAGGGGCGCCACGGGCACAACCACGACCACGCTTGCGCATGACTTCGCCGATGTTCTCGGCATGATTCAAGCGGCTCGTGAGCAGACTTTTGCAGCCGTCAATGCCGGGCTGGTTGATCTTTACTGGCGGCTTGGGGCCTATATTTCACAGAAATTGGAATCCGCCGTTTGGGGCGAGGGCGTCGTCGAGGCGCTTGCCCGCCATATTGCCCGCAGCTACCCTGGCATGCGCGGGTTTACACGCGCCAATCTGTTTCGGATGCGGCAGTTCCATGACGCTTATCGGGGCAACGAAAAAGTCGCAACGCTGTTGCGACAATTGCCGTGGTCGGCGCACCTACATATTCTCGCCAAAACCAAGCGGCCCGAAGAGCGCGAGTTTTACCTGCGCCTGAGCGCAGAGCAGCGCTGGCCGGTGCGCGAGGTGGCGCGGCAGATCGACAGCGCCCGGTTCGAGCGCAGCGTTCTGCACCCGCCAAAACTCTCAACCGCGTTGCGACATTTGCACCCCAGCGCCGAAAGTATATTTCGCGATGCCTACCTTGTGGAATTTCTCGACCTGCCTGCGGGCCACCACGAGGCCGAACTGCATCGCGGCTTGCTGCGCAGCCTGAGGCACTTTCTCACGGAACTGGGCCGCGACTTTTGTTTTATCGGCAGCGAGGTACCGCTGCAAGTAGGCGGACGGGACTTTGCGCTTGACCTGCTGTTCTTTCACCGCGAACTCAACAGCCTCGTCGCCATCGAGTTGAAAATCGGCGAGTTCCAACCCGAACACCTCGGCAAGCTGGAGTTCTATCTGGAAGCGCTTGACCGCGACCTACGCAAACCGCACGAAGGTCCGTCCATCGGCGTCCTGCTGTGCGCCAGCAAAGACAACGAAGTCGTCGAATACGCATTGAGCCGTACCATCTCCCCCGCGCTCGTCGCCGACTACCAGACCCGGCTACCGGACCGTAAACTGCTGCAGGCCAAACTGCACGAGTTCTACGCCCTGTCCGAGACGGCGACACTCGACAAGCCAAACCAGAAGAAACCAGAAAAAACCAGGAAAGCATGACCCGAAAAAAGCTGATCGAAGTTGCCCTGCCGCTCGAAGCCATCAATAAGGCAGCAGCACGCGAGAAATCCATCCGCCACGGCCATCCCAGCACGCTGCATCGTGGTGGGCGCGGCGGCCGTTGGCGGCGGCGCGGGCGGTGATTTTCTCGCAAATGGTGGATGACCCGTCCGCGTACGTCGACGTGCTGCGCGCGGACCCGAAACTACGCCGCAAGGCGGAGACGGCGCTCAAAGCGCGTTTGAAG
>JAYVUH010000434.1:0-7022 GCA_043788115.1 Burkholderiales bacterium | reverse complement strand
TGACAACGGCTCGTCAAACAGAAACACGTCGGGGTCCTGCACCAAGGCACGGCCGATCGCGACGCGCTGCGCTTGACCACCGGAGAGTTGCGCAGGCTTGCGCGCTAGATACGGCTGTAAGCGCAACATCTCAACAGCCATCTTGACCTTGCCTGCGATCACATCGGTCGGCACGCCGCGCATGCGCATGCCAAAGGTGAGGTTTTCTTCGACGGTCATATGCGGATACAGCGCATAGGACTGGAACACCATCGCCACATGCCGCGCGCTGGGTGCATCGTTTGTGACGTCGCGGTCGCCAATCCGGATATCCCCTTCGCTTACCTCTTCGAGACCAGCGATCATCCGCAGCAGCGTCGATTTGCCACAGCCAGACGGTCCGACAAAGACAACGAACTCACCAGCCGCAATGTCGAGATCGATACCGTGGATGGTTTCGATGTCGCCGAAACGCTTCCGGATACCGCGAAGTTGTAGTGACGACATGTGCTAAACCTCCAGAGAATTCACAGCGACCGTTCGTAAACGATCTGCCAAGGATGTGTCCCAACGAATCGGAATACCTTGGGCTACCAAGTGTCGTTGAAAATCACCCGCCAGCGCAGCGCTGCGGTGGATATCTACAAGCGATTGATTTGACCGTAAGGCAAAATCTGCCAATAGCGCAGCCACTTCACCGATCAACCACTCGGTAGGATGCGTACGAGTTGATGCGTTGGCCAAATGTGTGACGCTGATGTTCTTGCACGCCGGAATCAAGTTATCGCAATCGCGCGGAATGAAACAGCCGAGCGGCAGCGTGAACGGACGCACCTTGGCGTTCACGCCGTGGCCGGATACGCACGTCGGGTGAACATCCATGTTGTACCAAGCGACTCCAACACTATTGACGGCATGAAACGGCTCGCTCATCCCGCCTGTTGATGCGTCGGCAAGGATATCGGTCTGCGTCAGGCAATCAAGCCCGACGAGTCGACGCGACTCACGCACATAAACCTGCTGCGCCTGGCCGGGAAATGCGGCGGGCGACGCCAGAATTTCTGACGAAGCATGTAAATGCGAAAAGCCTACGCTACAACCATCAGACGTACCTTTGTCATCATTGTCGTGCGGGGCGTCCGTCTGGAGCCAGTGCACCAAACTCGCGGTGAGCTCACGCGCAGCCGCGACCACGTTATTTTCAGCCACTGGACCATCGAGCAGCGGCGATAACGCGTAGTCATTCTGCGCCCAGTTAATTAGCGAAATCTCCTCAACTGGAACGCGCCAATTACGGGCTGACACCACGCGCCGGTAGCGCCACAGATCGAGCGTTTGCCCGCTGCCGAAAAATGACAGCGCCACTGATTTTCCCGCAGCTGGGCCGGGGATGAAATGACTGAACAGCCGGTAGCCGTATTGCGGCACTTGGTAGTCGCGCCAAAATTCATACGCCTCGGGCTTCGCCATCGGTTGACGCGGCATTTCTCCAAGGGCCAAAGCGACCACAACCGTGCAGGGTTGCTGATCGAATCGATTCGCAACAAGCGGCGCGTCGCGCTCGCCAAACTCAGCGTGCGCCTCTTTGCCGAGCCGGTATGGCAGCTTCGCCGCGGCAATAAGGGCACCGGTATCCGTCCCGTCGAGAAAATAACGCGCGTCGATAGCGATTTTCTCATCGGCAGTATTGGCGACGATGACCGATTCAATCTTCCGTCCGACGCGGACGGCAGAGTCCAGCCGGGTACCGGTTAGCATCGTCAGACGTCCGTTTGCCATGTGTGGAGTGAGCAGCTTTTGCAAGTAATGCAGTGCGTGGATCGGCTCAATGCAGAGTCGGGTCACCCAACCATCGCCCGGATTCATCCCTTCGGTCATCTCGGTGTTGTCGATGAAATCAGGGTTCGCGAGATACAGGCTGCGCATGGCGCGTCGGAATGCCAGATAGGATTCGCTGGCACCGCCATATTCGATTAGACGGTGCTCGTCCGGCGGCACGCCTTGCGCCGTAAGTTGCCCGCCGATCCAGTCGAATTCGCTGGTCAGCAACACGCGGCGTCCTGCCTCGCACGCTCGCCAAGCGGCGAGCACGCCGCCGAGGCTCGCGCCAACGACTGCAATATCGACCTCAACGCGTCTCACGCAGCACACTCCGAGAGACTGATCCCAATTTCAAACGTGCGCTGCCATGGCAGGTGAATCTCATCAACCTGAAACGCAAATTGTTGCTCGGCGAGCCACTGGTTTGCCGCACTCATGAACATTGCCGCCACCGCATCCTGTTGTGCCTCGGGCGTTATCGCTGATTCATCGATGGCACGCCGAATGATCTGCCGCCACGCGGACTGATACAAATAGTCCTCCAACAAACGTAGGCAGAGTACACGTTGATTTTCACGGTGACGAAACGTAAAACGCGCCAAGTTGCATTGCGCGACGAGGCTGCCAATACTGTTGCTCGCGGTGTTCCATCCCGCATAGCCAACGAGCTGCCGAAGCGGAAGCACCTCTGCTAGCGCTTGCAGCATTTCCGGATCACCGCCGTTGGCGTACGCCAGATCGAGTACCGCCACCGGCTTACCGCTCAAATGCGCCGACGCCAGCGCAGCAAGCCACTCCTCATGGATGCCCGGCCTGTCCGGCAATGCAATACGCATCGCCCAGTCGCCCTGCGCAATCCCTTGCGTGTGCATGCCGATCACGACATCTGCAGCCTCCACAGTATCAACAATCACCGCGTCAACGGCAGCCAACTGCGATTTGAGCGAGTCAAGAATCGGCCGGTCTTCGTATCGTGCGGTGAGCTTGGCGATATTGAACGGGTCACTGTAGACGCAATGCACCTTCAGCGGCGCGAGGGCACATCGCTCGTTGATCAAGCGCGAGCAAAGGGTGTGCGCTACCTCATCCGCACCCGCATAAATTCTGACTGAATGCTCAATCTGCATTTCCCGCACCAGCGCCTCCAGCGCCCGGCGTTCGGCAATATTGAAGCCATACTGCGCCGTATCGTCCTGTGGCAACACTAGGCGGTTGATCCCCTCGTCGCCACATAACGCGAGAGCTGACTTGGCCACCGCAAAATTGCGCGCACGCGTGGCAAGGTAGTCTGTGCGAATCCCAGCGGGAATCATGGACTCGGCGTTTTTTGCCTGAGTGCGGCTCTCTTGATCGCCATTGATGGAAAATTTATCGGTGAAGAACGACCACCGCCAGATCAGTTCACCGTAGTCCGACCAATACGGTTTTTCTTCCTCGGCGATGTTGTTGTTGGAGATGCGCATCGTCGCAGCGAATGCATAAACGGGCTTATGCGGATAACGCTGCTTCAGAACGGTAATCAGTTCGAGTCGAGCGATCAAACTCTCCAAGCTGTCGTCGATGAAACGTGAGGGCACAAGTCCGCCGTAGATGAGCATGTCGAGCGAAATGACATAACCATCTACGTCGTCTGCCCAAGTCAGCAGCCAGTCTGCCAATGCCTCACGGTCACCAGGTTCACGAAAGTGTCCCAGCGTGTCCAGCGGCGGCACCAGTAGCTCACAGTCGGCTGTCGCGACCAATTGCACGACCTGCTCGCGCACCACTGGCCGGGCATCGACTGGAATGAGCGCGATACGGTGCTTTCTCACCGTTGGCATCGCAGCGTGACAATCTCGTGCGCATCCACCCGCGACGCGGGCCGATCCGACGTCGATCCGTTGGCGTTAACCCGCACCCAGACCCCAGACGACATGGATAGCGACTGCGCGGTGTCGGTGGGATTCCATAGCCGCAGCTCGATCGTCTCGCCAACGCGTCGAATTGCACCCACCTGCAGACTCACGTTGCCAATCTCTATCCCGGCAGCCCACCGATCAGTGTGCCCGCGCAACATCACCAGCGGCCGACGAAAGCGCTCGGCAAGCGCCAGCGGGTGCGCCGTTGCGTTCGTGGGTGCGCTCGGCGTTGCGTCCCGGTGCTGCTGATCGATAGCAATCTGAAACTCGAAGCGCTCGGTGCCGAGACACTGCGCGTCGGGCGTGGCCATATCCGGCCCGGCACCGACGCCGCGCGTAACAAGGTCGCGACGCGACATCCAGCCAACGCTACGAATAAGCGTCACGCCCAATTGTTGCCCGCCTGACCCTTGCAGATCCTGCAGCATTTCGTACTCTTGCATCGCGCGGTGGAGAAACACCAGCGAGCCCGCTTCGACCGCTGACAGCGACGGATTCACCGCCACCGGCATCTCTTGTCGACTGACCATCGTCGGATAGTCAGCGTAACGGACTGGGGTCCGACACCACTCAAAACCGCAATCACTCGCGGTAGTTGCGATGGCCGTCGGAAGACTCAGCAGTAGCCGTGTGCGTTGATCACAAGCCGCATTCGTCCAATCGAGTGTGCAGTCAATCACACCGCTGTCCGCAAACAATCTTATCGTCAACGTTCCAGCGTTGACCACGGACTCTGCCGAACATCCGCGCCGATCATCAGACAGACCGGCGGGCACCTGCATCTCAATTCCTACGCGCAGCTCTTGCATATGCTGATATTGCTTGGTAGAAATCAGCTTGACGGACTCCTGCACGACCTTGTGTTGGTTAGGTGGCGGCGAAAAATTGTACGAGTCACCGGCATCTAACTCGGACAAAAAGGAGATCTTCGATGCTGCCCCGGTGCGCGTGGACTTGATGGTCAACTGGCCGCAAGCCGATACAATCACGCGGTAGTCCGCGTTCTCGATGCCGGTGACGGCGGAGTCCGACTGCCCCGGCTCAGGCGATGGCGACGAAACCCGCTCGACCACGCAAGCCGACGCGCCCAAGCCGCCGATTTCACATTGCACCAGCATTTCGTAGCGATAGCCTTCAATCCGCTCCGGAAAATCGTCCACCGGCGAGCGGAAGACAGCATCTGGCTGAACTGAAATGAGCTCGCTTACCAAGAGTTGCCCCGCTGCGGTCTTGATGGACAAGCCTCGAGACAACTCGCCGCGCAAGAACAGCGTGATCATTTGGCTGCCAAAAAAGCGCTTTGGCAGCGGATTAAATAGAGAGAACTTGCTGTCGTCGGCGAACACACCGTTCGATGTATCGTCATCTTCATGCTGGGCAGTCTTCTGTAGCCCGCCCGCGCTGGCTATCCGATCAATCAGCGCGCTCAGGCGCTGATCAATCAAGCGATAGCGCGCGAGCATTTCCTGATGCACGCTGTCAATACTGCAGCCGCAGATCGAATCGTGCGCCTGCTGTTGAATCACCATCCGCCACGTATCCAGCAGGTACTTGTGCGGATCATCGACCGTCCCGCCCAATTGCACCAGCAATGGCTCTACGATTCCCAAAAGACGATCCTCAGCGTTCTGATTCAAGCGCTTCAGATACCGGCGTGTTGATAACACATCGGGAAGGACAAATGCCTGCTTATTGTTCCGGAGCGCACCGCGGATTGTCGCGCGGCGACCATGGCTACCTGCCAATGCCGTGGCAACATGCGCGGCGAGCGTTGACTCCTTGAGTTGATAGCCGTGATCTTGCGAATTGAACGCCGCGATGCGGCTCTGCAGCGCCCCAATGGGCAGCAGGTGGTCACCGCCCTGCGTGAGCAGCAACTCATCCGCCAACGAGCGCGTTGCGATGCTGTCGAGGTACTTGGTGAGTGCTGCGGCCCAGTCGGCGACGTTCAGCGGATGCTGATAGTAGCCTTGTGTCAGAAACACCGCGCCGACTATCGTTCCATCGGGCGACTGCCAGTCGAACTCAGCCACCGGCGAATCAACGCCGCGCCACATGACCGCTGACTGAATTCCAAAATTAGCCAACAGCTGCGGCATCTGCCCGAGGTGCCCGAAAGTATCGGGCAGGTATCCGACGTACTGACAGTTACCGGCCGCAGTTGCATCTGCAATGCCGATCTCTAGATTGCGTAGCAGCGACTCGCCACTCACCAAAAACTCATCGGCCATTACGTACCACGGACCAAGCACAATGCGTTTTGCGCGTACCAACGTCTGCACACGTTGCACCAGCGCGGGTTCGGCGTTGGCAACCAAATCTTCATATGCCGCAGTCTGGCCGTCGAATAGGAATTGCTCCAATTCGCCGCGCTCAAGCTGGTCTGCCACGCGCGCCATGACCTGCAACAAACGCACGACAAATGTCTGGTGTGGGAAGTACCACTCGCGATCCCAGTGGGTTTGCACGACAACGGCCACTGGGCGCTTCGCGCTTCTCACGTTGGAGACGCTCATCCCTTCACCGCGCCTTTCATTGCACCTTCGATAAAGTACCGCTGCGTGAACGTGAAGAACAACAGAATTGGAATAATTGAAAATACGGCGCCGGCTGCGACCAGCCGCCAATCAAGCGAGAACGTGCTAGCGAGACGATTCACGCCCAGCGGCAGGGTGAAGAGGCTTGGCTGATCGATGATGATCAGCGGCCACAGGAAATCGCCCCACACCGCAATGAAGCTGAACACGGCCAGCGTGGCGAGGGATGGCTTGACCAACGGCAGCAACACAAACCACCAAATGCGGATGCGCGATACGCCATCCATGATTGCTACTTCCTCAATCGCCGCGGGAATCGACATAAATGCCTGGCGCATGAAGAAAATGCCAAACGCGGTACAAGCGTGCGGCAACACCAGTCCGAGATAAGTGTTCTGCAGCCCAAGGCCGATGGCCAGTTCATACACCGGAATCATCAATAGCTGAAACGGAATCATCATCGATGACAGCAACACGGCGAAAATCAGCGCCCTGCCCTTGAACGACATACGCGCCAGCGGATAGGCCGCCAATGACGCCAGCAACAGATTGAGCGCGACCGACAGTACGGCGACGAACACGCTGTTCTTCAGATACGAAAAAATCGGTTGCGAGTCCATCACGCGAAAGAAGTTATCCAGCGTGGGTTCGGCGGGAATGAGTACCGGCGGGTAGGCGAAGATGTTCTCGCCCGCCGACTTGAGCGCGGTTGACAAGAGCCACAGGAACGGCCCGACCGTGAACAGCAATACGCAGGCGATCGCCGCGTAGCGCATTAGCATCACAC
>JAYVUH010000433.1:0-3375 GCA_043788115.1 Burkholderiales bacterium | reverse complement strand
ACATTGGCGGGGCCACCTACCCGGATGCGCTGCGGCGCGAGATCGTCTACGTCCACCAGCATCCCTACTTGTTTCATTCAAGTATTGCGGCCAATATTGAATACGGGCTGGCTCTTCGTGGCGTTGAAAAGCCTCAACGCCATGATCAGGCAAATGCGGCGATCGAATGGGCGGGGCTCGGCGCGGTCAGGGATGTGCAGCCAAAGCGGCTGTCCGGTGGCGAACGACAAAAGGTCGCCTTGGCGCGTGCCAAGGTGCTGTCGCCGCGGTTGCTGTTGGTGGATGAGCCGACGGCAAATCTTGATCGCGCGGCGCGTGAGCAGATCGTCGCGTTGTTACGGCAAACCGCGTCGGACAACAACTGCGTGGTGGTGGCGTGCCACGACCGCGAGATCGTCGATTTACCCGGTGTGGTGAGGCTGCACCTCGACGCCGGGCGCGTGGGCTAGCCCGGGTTCGCTATTTCGGCGGTTACTGGTCGGTGCCCAGCAAGGTTTTGAGTTCGCCCGACTGGTGCATTTCGCGCAAGATGTCCGCGCCGCCGACGAATTCACCGTTGACGTAGAGCTGCGGAATCGTCGGCCAGTTGGCGTATTCCTTGATGCCCTGACGCACGTCTTCATCCTGCAACACGTCGACCGTGAACGGCTTGTCAACGCCGTTGGCTTTGAGGATTTGGATGGCGCTGGCCGAAAAGCCGCACATCGGAAATTGTGGTGAACCCTTCATGTACAACACAACAGGGTTGCCGGTAACGGTGTCGCGAATTTTGTCTTGGGTGCTCATGGCAGTTCCTTTGGTGAGCGTTGGTAAGATTGGAGCCATTATAAATTGATCATCGGCCGTGGCTTATTCGAGTCGTCCCATGCTGACGCGCTCGATGCCGGCCAAGTCAGCAACGCTGCGTACAACGGCAAATCCGGCGGCTTCCATCAAGCTGCGTACGTTGGCGGCTTGGTCAAAACCGTGTTCAATCAGCAACCATCCGGGGGGGAGAAGGTGCGCTGCGGCGCCCGCGATGATCGTGCGAATGGCATCCAGACCGTCGTCACTCTGATCGGTCAGCGCGACCAAAGGTTCAAAGCGCAGATCGCCCTTCGTCAAGTGCGAATCGTCGCGTGCGATGTAGGGTGGATTGGCGACGATCATGCCAAAGCGCAGGCTTCCCAAGGCGGCGTACCAGTCGCTTTGGACGAACGCCACGTTCGCGTTGAGGTGCTGGGCATTGGCACGCGCTCGACGCAGCGCTTCGGCAGAGACATCGACGGCAGTCACCGCGGTGCTCGGGAGTTCAAGCGCTAGGGTGACGGCAATCGCGCCGCTACCAGTCCCCATATCTAGAATTGAAAGTCCATTATCGGCGGGCATCTTCAGACTGTTTTGCTCGGAAACGCGCGCCAGTACTTGTTCTACGAGAGTCTCTGTTTCCGGACGTGGAATCAGCACGTGTTCGTCGATGCCAAAATCGCGCCCGTAGAACTCGCGTGTGCCGGTAATCTGCGCGACCGGTTTGCCGTTGGCGCGCTCGGCAATCCAGCGGCGATAGGTGACGGCGGCCGCAGCGTCGAGCGAGCGATCGGGGTGAGCGATCAGCGAGGCGCGCGACACGCCCAGAAGATGTCCGAGCATGTACTGCGCATCGAGTCGGTCAATAGCGCGCTGGGCGATGGATAACGCCTCACCGACGGTGGTTGCTGTCATCCCGGCCGCTTCGTTTCCGGCCGCCGCTACTGAACGGATTCGCTCAGCGAGGCCAACTGCTCGGCCTGGTGTTCGGCGATCAGCGCATTGGTGAGATCGGACAGATCGCCGTCCATGATGAAGTCAATCTTGTAGAGCGTCAGATTGATGCGGTGATCAGTGACACGTCCTTGCGGAAAATTGTAGGTGCGGATGCGCTCGGACCGGTCGCCGGAACCGATCAGCGATTTGCGTTCTGCCGCTTCCTTGGCCTGTTGCTCGCGCGTCTGCTTATCCTTGATGCGAGCCGCGAGTACACGCCAGGCTTGCTCCTTGTTCTTGTGCTGTGAGCGGCCGTCCTGACATTCCACCACGATGCCGGTCGGGATGTGGGTCAAACGCACCGCCGAGTCGGTTTTGTTGATGTGCTGTCCGCCAGCACCAGAGGCGCGAAAGGTATCAACCCTGACCTCGGATGGATTGATGACGATGTCGGAAGCGTCATCGGCCTCAGCCATGATGGCGACGGTCGCCGCCGAAGTGTGAATGCGCCCCTGTGTTTCAGTGGCGGGCACGCGCTGAACGCGGTGGCCGCCAGACTCAAACTTAAGCCGCGAGTAGGCCCCTTGACCGATGATACGTGCGATGACTTCTTTGTAACCACCGACTTCGCCAAGTGACTCGGAGACAATCTCGACTTGCCAACCTTGGCGTTCGGCGTAGCGCGTGTACATGCGAAACAAGTCGCCCGCGAACAGCGCCGACTCGTCGCCGCCGGTGCCGCCGCGCACTTCGATGAAGATATTCTTCTCGTCGTTGGGATCTTTCGGCAGCAGCGCTTTTTGCAGTGCGATTTCAATCTCGTCGAGCTTGGTGCGACTGGATTTGATTTCGTCTTCCGCGAAATCGCGCATCTCCGGGTCTTTACCCATCTCCATTGCAGCGGCCACATCATCCTCAGATTTGCGGTAGTCCTTGAACAATGCGACTACGGGCGAAATCTCGGCGTGCTCTTTGGTGATCTTGCGGTAGTTGTCCATGTTGCCGACCACGTTCGGATCCTCAAGCTGTCGATCCAATTCCATCAGTCGTTCGGAGAGCGATTGCAGTTTTTGTTGTATTGAGGCTTTCATGACTCGCTGTCGTGGGGCGCTGCCTGATCTGGGTAGAGTTTTTCGAGGGCGCTGGTCAACGCTTCCCGCTCCTCAGGGGACACGCGTTTCAATGCCGTCATCGGATGGTGGAGAAATTTGTTGGTGAGTCCCTGTGCAAGCAATTCCACGACCAGTTGCGGACTGTCGCCACGCGCGAGCATTTTTTGGGCACGCTCCAACTCGGTGGCGCGATAGTGATCAGCGCGACCGCGCAGTTGTTGGATGACCGGGACAGCGCCGCGACTGGCCAACCAATCCCGATACAGTGCGGCGTGCTCGTCGATGATACTTTCGGCTGCACCGATGGCGGCCTCGCGCGTCGCCATGTTCTTCTCGATGATCTTGCCCAGAGTGTCGAGTGTGTATAGATAGACGTCGTCCATATCGCCCACTGCCGCCTCGATATCACGTGGCACGGCCAGATCGACGAAGAACATTGGCTTGTGCTTTCGCAACTTCAGCGCATTCTCGACCATGCCCTTGCCGATGATCGGCAAACTTGACGCGGTAGAGGTAATGACGGCATCGAATTCGTGGATGC
>JAYVUH010000432.1:0-3844 GCA_043788115.1 Burkholderiales bacterium | reverse complement strand
CTGAAATCAAACTGCTGCTTGTAGAAGGGGTAGGTGGCAAGTCGTTCGCGCAAATCGACCCTGGTGGCAGGGAGCCTCGTTTCGTCCAACGCGACATCTGCCGGTAGGTGGGCATGCAGCTTCGGCTCGGCGGTCATGTTGGACGACGAGGCAATCAGGCCTACGCGGTGGCGGGTGGCAAGATTGTTCATGCGTCAGTGCCATCTACTCTGGTGCCATCGCCATCACAAATCGGTCTGCGCACATTCATGACTTACGCCGGCATTGACCGCAGCCCGAACATCTTGTCGCCAACGATGAGGTACTCAACCCGGGCGACGGCCGCGCCAGCTTCGTTTTTAAACGTGTAGCCAACCGCCTCCACTCTGTCGCCTACCTTTGGTTCGGCCACTTTCCACGCGTCAATGCGCGTCATAGGTGAGAGTTCCAGCGTCCAATCGCCGCGCTTTTTCGGCAACGCCGCTGCGGCGAGAATCTTCGCGCCATCGACAGGCGCCGTTTGTGCGGGAAACGCGCGCATAGCGAGGCTCAATGGCAGCACGGCGTCCGAGGCCATGGTGATCACAAGCTCAACGTGCGGGTTCTGCCACTTGAGCGACTTGACCTTGCCGACCAGATAGATCGGGCGGGCTTCATCGAAGCTTGACCAGCCATGGTGCGCGAAGGCACGCTGACTGAGGGCAATGGCCGAGACCGCAGAGACGGATGACACGAATACACGACGGTTCATGAAGGCTCCTGTTGATGGCTAGACATAGGCAATCCAGCGGCCGCAGGTGATCACGGCGAGCCAGATGAAGATGGAAAGCAATGCCTGCGATTTTGTCACCAAGTTGGTGGTAACAATCGGCCCGCGAGCATGCAGCACCGCAGCATTGGCACCCGCCGCAAACAGGAAACATATTTTTAGTATGAACGCCGGGTTGGCGATCAAGTCGCTGACGCGGCTGACGAACATGGTCAAGCCACTCGCGGCGGCGAGCGCAAAGCCCAACAGCGTCCACGGCAGGATGTGTTTCGCTAGTTGGTTGACGTCGAAGACGCGCATGCGCCCGAGAATGCGAAGGTCAATCACCCACAAGGTGCCAAACACCAGCGCGATGCCAACGATGTGAACGATTTCGAGCGTTGGATAGGCGTAGGGATTGGTCTTGAGCCACACAATCGGCGCCCAGTGGTTGAGCGCGTCGAGTGGCGTTAGCGGCGCAAGGGCGGCGGGCGTCATGGCCCGATTCTCGCACGGCCACCCGACCGCACCCCGTAAGCACGGCCGCTCGGGTAGAGTCAGAGCCCCAAGCCGCCCCAACTGCCCCCAAACCACTCATGCACCACTTTGAAAGTGTTTCACTCGACCTTGATCCGCTCGCTGCGGCCTACGTCAAATCGGAAGTCGTCGCGGTAGTCTTTGCGATTGACGCGGGGGTATTGACCAGTCGCGAAGGGCCGAATCATTTCACCGTTAGTGACGCGCTCGTCACCAGTTCGACGGGCGATCGTTGGAGTGTGACGCGCGAGCGATTTGAATCGCGCTACGCGCCGGTCGCTCCGCTGGTGATGGGACGCGATGGTGACTACCTGGCGCGCGCCATTCCGCTGCTAGCCAAGCAGATCGACGAACCGTTCTCAGTGCTGCGCAGAGCGGGCGGTGACTTGCTCAAAGGCAATGCCGGAGACTGGCTCGTTCAATATGCGCCGGGCGACAATGGGCTGATTGAGGACGCGCGCTTCCAGAAGGTCTACCGCAAGGTAGCCGAGTAGTTGTTTGTTGCATTTGCTGCTGCTCGTTCGTACGCAAACACCAATTAATGACCTCCTCCTTGAAAAGCGGGAGCGCGGCCGGCCGGGAGCAGCAACATTTTTGTCATGCACCGGCCAAACAATGTGCCTGTGTCGGTGCGGGGGACGGTCAACAAACGAACGCAAGATTTGGCAGAATCGCGCATCGACGGGAAGTTCATGTAGCTGGGAATACCCACTGACTAGTGGGTTTGCTCGTTCTCCGCCACGCATTTGATGTGCATCAGGTCGGCTGCGTTACGCTTCTTGAACTTTGCTGCAGCGGCGGGTTCATCGAGAGTCCCGCACTCACCGCCTGTCGGCATCCGCAGCGCGCACGAGGCCCTCGCGACCCCGAAGCCCGTTGGGAACTAAAATTGCGTTGATTGCTCTATTCTGCGGAACGACGATCATGAAAAAATTCCTTTCCATTCTGCTGCTTTGCTTGGTGCCCTTCCAGACGAGTCTGGCACTTTCCACATCCTACTGTGGCGCGCAAGAAGCGGTGAGTCAGGAGGCACATGTCGGGCATCACGCGCATTCAACGGCGGAGTCCAACGCGACATCGCAAGATGCCGATGGCAGCCAATTGTCGACGCCTGATGATTGTGGGCTTTGTCATCTGGCGCATGCCGGCGTGATGATTTCGAGCGTGACCAGTACGGTTGAAGTGCAGTCGCTTGTGGCGGGCAATCCGCCGCAGACCGTCGTGTCATTGATGCGCATGTCGCGCCCCGAACGTCCCAAGTGGTCGCCGCCGGTTTAACCGGCAGGCGCGCCTCTCATTCTTGATTCGCCCGCGCACGCATTGCGTGCGCGCCAACGCGAAGTGCCCTGCCGGGTTGTGCCCATCACCTTGATAGGAGCAATCCGTGATTTGGTCTTTCCCCGTTTTATCCCGCGTCGGCACGTTTGCTGCGTGTGGTCTTATCGTTTTCTTGTTATTGCCCGCCCCGCGTGGGCGCAGGTCAGCCTGCGGCAGGCAGCAGAGGCCGCATGGCAACGCCAACCCGAAGCTCGCTCAATCGACCGGCGCCGTGCGGAGTCGGATGCCAAGCGTGCGGCAGCGTCGAACTGGCTGGCCGAGTCGCCCAGCCTTACGGTCGGTCACCGGACTGACAGGCTGAATACCAACAGCGGTGCGCGCGAGTGGGAGCTAGACTTGGGCCTGCCGCTCAAAACGCCCGGCATTCGTGCGGCCCTAACCACCACCGCCGACAGTGAGGCGCTACTAAGCGAGGCGCGGGTCAATGCCGCGCGGCTGCGTGTTGCTGGTGAAGTGCGCGATTTGTGGTGGGACGCGCGCCTCGCATCGAATGAGCGCGACGCTGCTGCGCGCAAGGCCGCAGACGCGCAACTCCTTGCGGCGGAAGTCGAAAAGCGCGTTAACGCGGGCGACCTGGCGCTGGTGGATTTGAATCAAGCGCGCGCGACGGCGCATCAAGCCGAGTCTGCACGATTGGAGCACGAAGCCCGATTAAATCGTGCCTTGCGTTTATTTCGTGCGACGACGGGCTTGGCGGCACCCGGTGAGGCAGCCGAAGATGGCACGACGCTGTCCACGCTGCTGTCCACACCACACCCGGAACTCAAACTGTCGGACGCCACCATTGCCGCACGGCGTGCGCGTTATGGCGAGGCCGTGCGGGTGACAAGCGACGCACCGGAACTGACCGTGGGTACGCGCCGTGATCGTGGCATGTTCGGCGATACGTTTCAGTCGTCCGTCTTTGTTGGTGTGCGGATTCCCCTCCCGACCAAATCGCGCAATGCCCCGCGCATTGCCGCGGCCGGCGCGGATCTCACCGAAGCGGAACTACACGCCGCGCTATTGAAAGACCGCATTGAGGAGGCCATTGATTCGGCCGCGAGCGAACGGACACAATCAACCGAGTTGGTGCGGCTCGCGGAAGCGCGTGCGGTGCTGTCGCGCGACACGCAGGCGCGCCTGCAAAAGGCGTTCCAGCTCGGTGAGATTGATCTCGCCACACGACTGCGCGCCGAAGCCGAACGAAACGACGCCGAACTCGCCCTCTCGCGCTCACGCATCGAAGCGGGGCGCGCCATT
>JAYVUH010000431.1:0-2203 GCA_043788115.1 Burkholderiales bacterium | reverse complement strand
TGAACCCGACACAGTTCAACAATGCGAGTGATCTCGTCGCCTATCCTCGTACCTTTGACGAGGACTGCGCAATGCTCGAACAAGCCGGCTGCCGGTTTGTGTTCGCGCCGACCTATGAAACGCTATATCCCGATCAGTATCGATACCGGATTAGCGAAACGGAGACGAGTAAGCTGCTCGAGGGAGAACATCGGCCGGGGCACTTTGATGGGATGCTGACCGTGGTTTTGAAGCTTCTCAATATTGCCAGTGCCGATGTCGCCTATTTCGGTGAGAAGGATTTTCAGCAGCTACTGTTGGTCCGCGAAATGCTCGATGCGTTTCAGCACCCCACCAGAATTGTTGCCTGCCCAACCTTGCGTGAAACCGACGGGCTTGCGATGAGCAGCCGCAATCGTCGGTTGAATGCGGCACAACGCGCGCTTGCTGTGGAATGGTCAAGGACGTTGGCAGACCTTTCGCTCGGGTGTCTTGATGTACGCAAACGCCTAGAGGCGCTGGGTTTTCGTGTTGACTATGTCGAAGAACGCTGGGGGCGACGCCTAGGTGCGGTTCATACGCCGGCAATCGACGGCGGCGCCGAGATTCGTTTGATTGATAACGTTTCGCTGGCCGACTAACCTATGATTTCACCTGAAAATCGGCGAGTGTCGGGCCGCCCTTTTCTAGGGCGCGCTGATAGGCGGGCCGCGATTCCATCCGCTTTTTGAAGTCACGTAGCTTGGGGTAGTGTTTGCCCTTTGCCTCGCGCGACAGTGCAGCATCCACCGCAAAGCTCATTTGAAAATCAGCCATCGTGATGTCGTCACCCGAAAACCATTGATGCGTTGCCAAATGCGCTTCCATGAAATCAAGTGCGTTGGTGACGTTCGGATCGACCAGCTTGTTGAGCACGGCTTTGCAAAGCTGGCGCGCGATCGGTCGCACAAAAAACGGCATCGGCTGCGTTGGGATGGTGGTGAAGACCAACTTCATCACCAGCCAATTCATAAGCGAGCCTTCGGCGTAGTGCATCCAGAAGCGGCACTGGCGGTGTGCTTTGCTGCCCGCGCGCGGCGCGAGATGTGCGAGGTCGCCTTGCGCCTGTTTGCCGTAGGTCTCGACCAAATACTCGACGATGGCACCAGACTCAGCGATGACGTCACCATCGTCGACGATGACGGGGGACTTGCCAAGCGGATGAATTTCTTTTAACTCGGGTGGAGCGAGGCGCGTTTTAGGATCGCGCTTGTAGACCTTGAGTACGTACGGAACATCGAGTTCTTCGAGAAGCCAAAGGATGCGCTGTGAGCGCGAAGTTTCGAGGTGGTGAACGGTGATCATGAATGGGCGCGGTAAACGTCACTGAAGAAGGGGTAAGCGGGATGCTACACGTTTGCGAGGCAGTCACAAAATGAAACAGCCCCGCATTTGCGTGCGGGGCTGCCCATCGGAACGTCAGATGCGGATGCTTAGAAGTTGGCCTTGAACTGTGCTCCCCAGAAGCGTGGCTCGTTGATGAAGCCGGTCAGGTTGTTGAAGTCGATACCACCTACTACGCGAATCTGGTTGGTGATATTGCGACCGTAGATCGCCGTTTCGTACTTGCCGCCGTCCCACTTGTAGCCAAAGCGAAGGCCGGTTTCCGTGAGCGCCTTGCCTGTGTACTCGCGTGACTCATACAAGAAGAAGTTGATCTTGCTGCGATACGCAACGTCGGTATAGACAAAGTACTCGCCGCCAGCAACCGGGAAGGAGTACTTGAGCGTTATGTTGCCGACGTACTTTGGTGCCTGTGGCAACGGGTTGCCGTTGATCGAGAAGGTACCCGGACGGCCGACGGCTGCCGGATCGAGCACCGTGCAAGGCGCACCGCACGCTTGGATCGCAAGATTCGAGTCTTTGATCTTGGTGTCGTTCAAGCTGCCGCCGAGGGTCAGCAACAAGTTATCCGTCACGAACGCTTGGAAGTCGAATTCAGCGCCGCTACCTTCAGTCTTGGCCGCGTTCAACAGACGGTTGAAGTTGGTTGCGCCACCCACGGCTGTGATTTGCTGATCCTTCACCTCATAGCGGAACACGTTGGCTGAGAGCCTGGCGCGTTTGTTCAACAAGTCGGTCTTGACGCCAGCTTCGTAGGAAACAACTTTTTCCGACTTCGCTTCCGAGAGCGTGTCACCGAACAGCAGACGACCCTGAATCGATGGCGCGCGGAAGCCGGTCG
>JAYVUH010000430.1:0-2264 GCA_043788115.1 Burkholderiales bacterium | reverse complement strand
GTGTGCGTGGGGACCGCCGTCGGCAGCATTCGGCCCGCTTTACGCACGTTTTGACGGTACCCGCCGCGCCGCACGCCTGCCGGGGCCGCCTTACCACTTTATGTCGCGTGTGACGGTGATTGACGGTCCGATTGGCGGGATGAAATCAGGGACCACCGTCGAGGTCGAATACGACGTACCGGTCGAACAATGGTATTTTGAGCAGAACGGCACGCGGACGATGCCATTTTGCGTGGTGATGGAGGCGGCATTGCAACCTTGCGGGTGGCTCGCATCCTACGTGGGAAGCGCGTTGACGTCCGATATCGATATGCTGTTCCGTAATCTTGACGGCACCGGTACGCTGCACTGCGAAGTGCTGCCAACCACCGGTATTTTCCGCACCAAGGTCAAACTGCTCTCGGTCTCGCAAAGCGCCGGGATGATCATCGAAAATTTCGAGGTTGCGTGCTTTATCGGCGACCAGTGCGTTTTCGAGATGAAGACCGTGTTCGGATTCTTCCCCAAGGAAGCATTCGAGAATCAGGTCGGCTTGCCGGTATCGCTGGATGAGTGCGCGTGGATGGAAGCGCCAGCCGAGCACGTCATCGATCTTACGTCGCGTCCCGAAAAATACTGTGGCGGTGCGTTGCACCTGCCGGGGCCGATGCTGTTGATGCTCGACCGCGTCACTAGATTCTGGCCAGAAGGTGGACCGAAGGGTCTCGGCGCACTGCGCGCGGAGAAAACCGTTGACGTCGACGAATGGTTTTTTAAGGCGCACTTTTTCCAAGACCCGGTGCAGCCGGGTTCACTCGGTGTCGAAGCGCTGTGCCAATTGGTCCAGTTCTTCATGCTGGAAAGAGGGATGGGCGATGGCATCGCGAATCCGCGCTTTGAGCCGTTAATGCTCGGTAAGTCGGTGACTTGGAAATACCGTGGCCAGGTTGTTCCGAAGAACAAGATGATCGGCAGCGAGATTCAGATCACCGAGATTGGCGAGGATGCGCACGGCCCGTTTGTGATCGCCGAAGGCTGGCTGTGGGTCGATGGCAAGCGGATTTATCACACGAAAAATCTGGGAGTACGGATCGTCGCTGGCAGTGTGCCAACGCAATCAACCAAACCGGGAGCGCCAAGTGAGGTTACGTCGGCAGAAGAAACGCTCGATCCCCAGCACGACCCGCGCGATCGGTGGTTGCTCGATCATTGCCCGACGTGGACCGTGCCTGCGTTACCGATGATGTCGATGGTTGACCGTTTAGCGGGTGCGGTAGGCGGAAACGTGAATGCGCTGTTCGATGTGAAAGTGCATCGCTGGGTACCGTTTTCAGGCAAACCGCTGCGCTTGCGGACTGAGGTGAGCGGGGAAGGTGGCGAACGGCGCGCTACGCTGCTGACCTGGCGCGATTCGCTAAACGCAGCGCTTTCGCGATTCGAGCCGGTCGCGTCCGGTCGGCTGCAATTGGGGGCGGCCTTGACGTCGCCGACTGCCTTTGCGCCGCTCGACGATTTGGCTGAGGAAGCAGATCCGTATGCCTCGGGTGCACTTTTTCACGGCGCTAGTTTCCAGTACCTCACTGGATTAAAGCTTGGTGCGAAGGGTTCGTCGGCGCTTCTGCAGGCAGGGCGCGGCACCGTTCCGCGTGGCGCGCTGCATCAGGGGTTGCTCGACGCGGCAACCCACGGCTTGCCGCACGATGCTTTGTCGCGGTGGTCGACGCGAATTCCGAACGATGTTGTCGGCTACCCGTACCGGATCAAGCAGATGAATTTGTATGCGCCGTTGCCGGATGTCGGTGAACTGCTCGTCGAGGCGCGTTTTGCTGGATTTGACGGTGAAGACCGATTCCCGATGGTGGATGTCCAAGTGCTGCACGGCGAGCGCGTACTGATCGATTTTCGACTCGTCGAAGTGCTGCTACCGCGCGGCCCGATTGGCGCTGCGCCGCGTGCGCAACGGCGCGATTTCCTGCGCGAGCGACAGTACGTACGTGGCATCGCGTTGTCACGTTTTGACGATGCGACCACCGAACTTGCCGCGCAGGATGTGCGCCAGAGTGATTGGCTGCCAGGCACGGTCGCAGCGATTTACAACGTGGCACCTGAACACGGTCTTGATCTAGTCGCCGAGATTGCGCAAAAAGAGCACGTCGCCCGGCGCACTTTGGTGCATCCCTCCGCCGTGACGATCGAGCCGGGCGGCGCGCGTGTAGCGATGCGCCCGCTACGCCGGCATCCTCTAAAACTGACGCGCATTGGAGAGGACGTGCGGGTCGTTGATG
>JAYVUH010000429.1:0-2595 GCA_043788115.1 Burkholderiales bacterium | reverse complement strand
GGATGATGTTTGCGCGCGCGAGGCAATGCCAGATTTCGTTGCCGCTGATGTCGGCGGATTTCAGGCGATCAAATGCGGCGGCAAGCGAGCCGGGTTGGGGCGCGGAGCCACTCCTTTTATGATGGCGACGGCGACGGTTTTGTTGAACATCTTCTGCGATATTCGTCAGGTGCGAGAAGTAGGTGAAGGCGCGCACTACGTCGAGCGCTTCCTCGACACTCAGATCAGTGAGCGTAGCATCGAGCAGGCGATGCGACGCGCCTTCGCGATGGAAGCGCACGGACTCCTGACGAATCGATTCCACTTTTTCGAACGTGGCGTCGCCACGCTGCGCGCGAATCACGTCGCCCAGCAGTCGACCGAGCAGGCGAGTGTCGGCTTTGAGTGGCGCGTCTTTGTCTTCCGTGGGGGGATTTTTATCGTCCATCAAAGCATTATGCTGCACTGCGGAACTACGTGAAACTACCGTTCCAAGCGCAATTCGACCCTCATCAACGCCCAGGTAAGCTCGATTTGCCCACTTTCGTGCTTGCATACCGACTTACGGCAAATGCAGGCAAGGTTGCAATTTCGGACTTTACGCCATTATCATGCCGCCGATGCGCAGCCCATCAACCGCACCAACGGCTAGCAAACGGCTTTGCAGCGCCTTGCGAGCGCGATGAACGCGAACCCAGATGTTTTGTTCGGTCACGCCAAGACGCGCGGTGATCGAAGCGGTACTTTCTCCTTCGATTTCGCGCGCCATGAACACTTCGGCGACACCAGCGGGCAACGCGGCAACTGCGTCGTTCACATGATCCAGCAACTGCGACAGCTCGGCCGCGCGCAGCGGGTCACACGCGGCCTGTCCAGCGGAATCGCGGTCGCGCAGCATCGGGTGATCTTCGGTGGGCTCCATCTGCTCGCCGTCGTCGCTCTCGGGCGTGAGGGAGACAAAGCGATAGCGATCACGGTAGGCGTCCATGATCTTGTGTTTAAGGATGCCAGTAAGCCAGCCGCGAAACAGCGAGCGTCCGCCGAAGGCCGATTTGCTGTCGACTGACTGAATCGCAGCCAGCAGCGTGTCCTGCACCAGATCGTCCGCCAGGTCGGCGTCACCGACTTTTTTCATCGCAAATTTGTACAGATAGTCACGGTGCGTCGCGGCTTCAGTGGCCAAAGCGTTCATTTCCAACCGGGAGAGCCTAAGAGCTACGGCACAATCAGTGGTTGCGGGGAACAGATACTGGGTGTCGGATAGGTTCACGGTTGGGCTCCTGAGGAATGCCGGGGTGGCGTGTTTCGATGGGATTAATTTTGTTTTCCCAAAATCGCGCTCTAATCGCGCCAACATATCGTTTTCATAACAATCGAAAAAATGACTTTGCGTGGCTGGGCGAGAAAATTGTCAGGAATGCGCCGTCCGAACGACCAGAAAGCATGGACATGTCGAACGTTTTAGTTATCGAGGACAACGCAGAAATTGCGCAGCTCATCCGTTTGCACATGGAGGATTTGGGCCATCACGCTGAATGCGCAACAGACGGTAACGCGGGGCTTGCGGCAGCGCAGGCGAAGCCATTCGACCTGATCGTGCTCGATCTGATGCTGCCGGGCATGAACGGATTGGAGGTGTGCCGGGCGCTGCGTGCTGACCCGACGCACTACACGCCGATCCTTATGCTTACTGCCAGGGCGGGCGAGATTGATCGGGTGGTAGGTCTCGAAATGGGCGCGGACGACTACCTCGGCAAGCCGTTCTCAATCCCAGAGTTGCAGGCACGCGCCAAGGCGCTGCTGCGTCGTGCCGAGCGCATGGGTAGCCCCGCGCCTGCACCGGCGGGCGGCGCATTGAAATTTGACGGTTTGACGATTGATCCGGTGCGCCGCGAAGTCAAGCTTGGCGACAAGCCCGTCGCGCTCACGGCAAAGGAGTTCGATCTGTTACTGTTCTTTGCGCAAAATCCGGGCCGCGTTTACACGCGCTCGCAACTGTTGAATGCTGTGTGGGCGACCACGCTTGAGAGCTACGAACACAACGTCAACACCCATATTAATCGGCTGCGCGCGAAGATTGAAGCCGATCCGGCACATCCGCATTACGTCCTTACGGTGCGCGGTGTGGGGTATCGATTCAGCGATCCGGTGTGACTCATTGCCGTGAACTTAATTAGGTGAGAATCACGTTCAATAGTCTACGCACCCGAATCATCGCGCTGGTGATTGTGTTCTGCGTCTTAATTGGTCTGATTTTCGTGATGGCCGCCAATTTCGCGTATATCTCTTACTACGACGAATTGCGCCAGCGTCAGGGCATCGCCTTTGCCAACAACGTCGCGCAGATGTATCCGAAACTTGGCCAGTTCGAGACGCTTGATCGCGAGGAGGCCGAGAACAGTTTTGAGAAGATGCTGCTGCTCGATCCGAGCAGCGCGATTTACCTGCTTGACAACGAGGGCCGGGTGCGCGCGGGCTATACCAAGGATCGCTCGATTGGCAGCAAAAGCGTTCTCTCGCTGCTCCCGGTCAAAAAATTGCTGGGTTCGCCCGTGGGTGGCACCGTTTTCGGCGACGACCCTGAGTTTCCGACTTCGCCTACGCTGTTCGCTGCTG
>JAYVUH010000428.1:0-3641 GCA_043788115.1 Burkholderiales bacterium | reverse complement strand
ACGTGCCCGTATACAGGACGATCGGCGTATCGCTGGCGAGGTTCAATCCACGGCGGATCGCGGCCGCCGAGGCGTCGATTGCGCCTCGTGCCGAGCAGTGCGTGCTCACCGAGGTCGTGCAACCGCCGATGGGCCAAACTCGCTGGAGCGTGCGCTCGATGGCCAAGCACGCCAAGATCTCGCCGGCGCAGGTGCAGCGCATCTGGAGCGCCAACGACATCAAGGCGCACGTGCTTCGGACCTTCAAGCTATCCAACGACAAGGACTTCGAAGCCAAGTTTTGGGACGTGATCGGGCTGTATCTGAATCCGCCGGATCGGGCACTGGTGCTTTGCTGCGACGAGAAGTCGCAGGTTCAAGCCCTGCAGCGCACGCAGCCGGGCTTGCCGCTGGGCATCGGGCACATTCGCACCCGCACGCACGACTTCGTGAGGCACGGGACGGTGACGCTGTTCGCGGCGCTGAGATACCTGGACGGCAAGATCATCAGCTGCATCGCCGAGCGGCACGACCACGCCAAGTGGCTGAGGTTTCTCAAGCACATCGACCGCGACAGTCCTGCTGGGCTCGAACTGCACCTGATCGCCGACAACTACGGCACCCACAAGCACCCCGAAGTGAAGCAGTGGCTGGCCAAGCACCCGCGCTTCCACATGCACATCGTGCCTACGTCCAGTTCCTGGGTGAACCTCGTGGAGCGCTTCTTCAGCGACCTCGCCCGCGAAGCGCTGAGCGAAGGCAGCTTCAGCAGCGTTCGCGATCTGACGCTGGCCATCGAGATCTACCTGGCCGAACGTAACCTCGATCCCAAGCCGTACAGCTGGCGAGCCAAGGGGGCCGACATCCTGGCAAAGATCCAGCGGGCGCGTCAGGCGATTGAGGGGCAAGCCGCAGCCTCAGCGACAGCATAGACGATTGAGAGACAGCACACTAGTTTAGCTGGACTCCTCGATCAATCTTTGATTCGCCAAGCCATAGAGGTTGTAGAAGGCGATGTTCTTGTTTTGACTGATCGCATCAAGATAGATGGCGCCGAATTCCTCTGCGTGAGGCTTCGAAAGCGATTCGTTAATTCGTAGCTGAAATCTCTCCGCCACGTCAACAGGGATCTCGATGACGGGTGCGCATACCAAGTTCGCGCGCATTCCCAAAAGATAGCCGGGCAAGTATGCAAGGTCGCCCAAGCGATGCGCGGTAGTCCCGCCACCCCAACAGACATGTGCGATGACCGTTTCATTCTGGCCGACGGTGGCCCAACCGTTGCTCGTCAGGCGCTTCCGCTTGCCCGTCGTGACCGAAGGAAGTTCGGGGTCATCGCTGACCGGCTGAGAACCGTGGCCCACAACAATTGCTGCGCGCGCCCTACTTGTTATCCTCTTCGCGCTCATCACCAGTTCACGGAGTCTCCGCAGACTGCTGTCAGATTCATCGAGCAATGGGAATAGGCGCCGCGCGGCGGACGCGTGTTGGTCGCGGTACATAAGCCACCTGAATCCGGGCACAATGGAGATAACTTTGACCCTTTCTCGCGGGTAGCAACTACTGAGCATTTGTTGCCACGGAACTTCCGCGAGGCGCGGATCGATATTCAGCAATAGCCACTTATGTCGAGTGCCGCCGAGCCCTTCTACCAGTGAAAGCACTTCTTCAAACAAACCCTGTAAGCCGTCTGCAGCAGCCATCGCCCACGGGACCCCTTCTTGCGGAAGAAGCCACGTATCTCGCGTTTCGAATAACGCCTCCTTCTGTCTATATGCACCGGCACCCCTGAACTCGTAAACACGCGGCCCCAACCACTGCTCGCCGTCCGTTGCGATGACCGCGAATCGCCCTCCTCGATGGTTTGACGATAGTCGAACGACCGACACGTACACTGGAGCCCATCTGCCAGCCGGTAGTTTGAGCCTGTCCACTGTCTGATACTTCTGCGGATAGGCTGCACTGGGATGCGCAGCGAACACGTTGTGAATCTGTTTGTCGAGGACTGTTAGGGTCTCTTCACGGCTGTTACGTGCCATCGTGGCGTCAAGTGCGCGCCTGGCCAGACGGCTGTCGCCCAGTGTCGCGTAAGCGGTTGCGCGCCTACCGAGAGTGCCTCCCAGCAAGGCTGCGTGAATCTTCACGGCCTGTTGGGCGCAGATACCCCCAACGTCTCTGGCGTAGGCCTTTCGAATCGCGTGCCGCCAATCCTGATGCGTTCTAGTGCCCATCGCCAGCGGCGTGACCTCAGCGAGTTGTTCTGTGACTTCCAGCAGGTCTATAAGTCTGGAAGTGTTTGGGGCACGATTGAGCAACTTGAACGCGGAGTCAAGATGCGCATATCTCATCAAGAGGCGATGAGTAGCTTGAATACACCGCTCGGAGAGAGGTGAAGCAACGCGACCAAGAGGGCCCGCTTCGGAAATAACACGCATCAGGAGTCCGAAAGGATTGCGGACCATTCGTGGGTCGAAGTCCACTACCTGGAGCTCAGAACAGATTACCTCCCATTCGTTGAGTCCCTTGACATCTGCCAGGACCCGATAGCGGTACGGGTCATGCGAGGTTGTAGCAGGGCTTTCCGCCTGCTCACACTTCACATCGCTCACTTTTCCCCTTGTGGTATCCGCGGCAGGATTCCCTTCATCAGAAGGGGCATCCTTCTGCGCCAAGCGCTCACGCAGGAAGCGGTCGTCCACAAATAGGCCATACTCTCGAATGGATCGCGCGAGATTACTTCCCAATTGTGCGAAAACGAAAACACGTTCTCCGCTCCAGTCATTCCGATACTTCTCGTCATCGGCAAAACACAGAAGAGCTTGGGCGACGACCGCGCCGAGCGCTTCATTGCCTGCGTGTCGGGATACCTTTGCAACCTGGAGAAGGTTGCGCATTTCGTAGAAACGCCACGTGCTCACCGTATTGTCTTCATGGTGGTCGTGGGCGCTATTCAACTTTTCGTGTGCTGCATAACTTCGAGCTGTCTGCCAAGCCGAAATGGCTAAATTCAGCGCGCGGCGCGAGAGGCTGACAATCTCAAAGGGATTGTCATGCTGTCGCGGGCGAACGCAGGCCGACGCGGCGTGGACAGTCTTCATGATGGCGAGCATTAAATCGCTCGTCGGACAAGGTGCGATTCGCCATTCAATACCGGCCATTTCAGAGTTTCGTGCCCGCTCTGCATCAATGCTCAAAATGCCAAATGCACTCCCAGGCTGCCAATCGTTGTCGACGAGCTGCAACTCGTGCTGGATTGAATCAAAGTGCGAGTGGCACTCTTCCAGCGAACTAAACCAGTGAGTTCCTGATTGGAATCGGAGTTGCTGTAGCAGACCCAGCACGGCGATCCGAATGGCCGCGTACTCGCTGATGGCGGCCGCCTCGAATGGTGTTGCTATGCTGTGGTGCAGAATCGTCTGTGTCCGCTCAACCACCTCAGGTGACCAGAGCTTTGCCGAGCGCTGGGTCAACAAGCGGGCCAGCACATATGCCGCACCGAATACTGCTGCTGACGACTTCTCATCGACAAGAAGTGCTTGAGCCCGATCGATCAATCTGTCGGCGCGGTCTGGAAATTCTGTGGGCAACGCCGTGGGCGGGCCCTTGTGAACGCCTACTCGCCAAAGCAAATAGTCTGCGCGCGAAATGTATGTTTGGTCTAG
>JAYVUH010000427.1:0-2018 GCA_043788115.1 Burkholderiales bacterium | reverse complement strand
CTGCTTCGTGACGGTGATTTGGTTTGCGCCGCCCAGGAAGAACGATTTACCCGCAAGAAGCACGACCCTCGATTCCCGGAGTCCGCAGTCCGTTACTGTCTCGCCGATGCAGGAGTGTCCCTGCGTGACGTGGATCAGATCGTTTTTTACGACAAGCCTTTGGTGAAGTTTGAACGATTGCTTGAGACCTACCTGAGTTATGCGCCAAATGGTTTCCGCTCGTTCCTGACCGCCATGCCAGTGTGGCTCAAGGAAAAACTGTTTCTCAAGACCACCCTGCGGCGCGAGTTCGCCGCCATTGGCCAGTGCAAAGCCAGGGAGCTTCCGCCGCTGCTCTTTGCGGGGCACCATCAGTCCCACGCGGCATCGGCGTACTACTTCAGCCCGTTCGAGCGCGCTGCGGTGTTGTGCCTGGATGGCGTCGGCGAGTGGGCCACGACCTCGGCCTGGCGCGGCACGGGAAATCAGCTTGATCCGCTGTGGGAGATCGACTTTCCCCATTCCTTGGGGCTGCTGTATTCGGCCTTCACCTATTTCACCGGGTTCAAAGTCAACTCTGGCGAGTACAAACTGATGGGGCTGGCACCTTACGGACAGCCGGTCTACGTAGACATCATCCGCGACAAGCTGATTGACCTGAAGCCCGACGGCACGTTCCGGATGGATATGCAGTACTTCAACTATTGCACCGGTCTGACGATGACCAATAGGCGCTTCGACGCATTGTTCGGTGGGCCACCAAGGCTAGCCGAGGGTCCCGTCACACAGCGGGAAATGGATATGGCTGCGTCTATCCAGGCGGTGACTGAGGAAGTGATTCTCCGCCTCGCCTCTACGTTGCACAAGGAGACCGGCGAAGACAATCTGTGCCTTGCCGGCGGAGTTGCGCTGAACTGCGTCGCCAACGGCAGGCTGCTGCGCGAAGGCCCGTTCAAGCACATCTGGGTGCAGCCCGCAGCCGGGGACGCAGGCGGTGCAATCGGTGCGGCCGCTGTTGCCTGGTACGAGTACAAGGGCGCGCCGCGCGTCGTCAATGGACGCGACTCGATGAAGGGCGCTTACCTGGGGCCGAGCTACAGTCGGGACGAAGTACGTCAACAGCTCGATGCCGCAGGAGCAATTTATACAGAAATGGGGGACGTCGACCTGATGCCGTGGTTGGCGAAAGTGTTGGCGGCCGAACATGTCGTAGGCTGGGTACAAGGTCGAATGGAATTCGGGCCGCGCGCCCTTGGTAGTCGGTCCATCATTGGAGATCCTCGAAGCGCCAACATGCAGACGGTGATGAATCTGAAGATCAAATACCGCGAGTCGTTTCGCCCATTTGCGCGATCGGTCCTGGCCGAACGGGTGGGCGACTACTTTGACTTGCACACACCGAGCCCCTACATGCTCATCGTGGCCCCGGTGCGCGAGGAATTGCGGATTCCCCTCACCACCGACCAGCAAGGGCTCTTCGGCATTGAAAAGCTCAGGCTCAAACGCTCGGAATTGCCTGCAATCACGCACGTGGACTACTCAGCACGCGTACAAACCGTGCATTCGGAGACCAATCCCCGCTACCACGCTTTGCTCAAGGCCTTCGAGCGGGAGACGGGTTGCGCCATGCTGGTCAACACATCGTTCAACGTGCGCGGAGAACCAATAGTCTGCACGCCGACAGATGCCTTCCGGTGCTTCATGCGGACGGAGATGGACTACCTGGTGGTTGAGAACTTCCTTGTGGACAAGAAGATGCAACCCGTGCGCGAGCAAGACGAATCCTGGAAAACCGAATTCGGCGCCGATTGAACCAGATGGCACACAACGAAATCAAAGACCTGGACGCGCGCGGCCTGCGGAATTTCGCGCTGACCACGGGCGGCATCGTTGTTCTGGTTTTCGGGTTGCTCGTCCCCTGGCTGTTGGGGCATTTCATACCGCGTTGGCCGTGGGTGATTGGCGGTGTGCTGGTGGTCATGGGCATGACCGTGCCAGCCTCGTTGCAACCTGTGTATCGCAACTGGATGAAGTTCGGC
>JAYVUH010000426.1:0-2414 GCA_043788115.1 Burkholderiales bacterium | reverse complement strand
CCCCGCCGTAATTATTGCTATTAGCGCCGCTGACCGTATACAGGGTTGGCAGACTGGCAGCTACATCAGTGCCGTAGGTCTTGGTCAGGCTATCGGAGGTAAACGTGAGAGTCTGCGTCGTACCGAACAGGTACCGGTTGCCGGTCTGGGTGATGCCCGCTGGGGGATTACCCGCATAGCTCTGGTTCCAGAGCGCGAGATTGCCGCTCGTCAACCCGCCAAAAGTGGCATTGGCAGGATTGCTGGTGTACACCAGCCAGCGGCCCGTGCCCGGTGTCAGCGCAGAACTGCCCGCATTATTGATGAAGTTGCCACCCGCAGCCAGCACGATCGCATTACCGCTGCCGCTGGCGGTAATATTCCCACCCAGCGTGAGATTACCTGTCGCTGATATCAGGGAGAGACTGCCCACATCGCTCGTCAAATTGACGTTAGTCACAATATTCCCGTTCGCGGTAGCCGAAAGCCTGTTGAAGGTCGAGGCACCGGTTGCAAATGTGATCGTGCTCGCACCCCCGTTTGCGGTCAGCGTGGTCGCACCGCCAATGTTATTGCTATTCGCCGCCGAGATACCGTTCACCGTGATATTCCCGCCCGTCCTCAATTCCAGGCCGTTAGCTGTGATCAGCTGCAACTCTGCCCCAGTGATGTTCAGACCGTTGCTCACCGTTGTCGCGCCCAGCCCAATGCCGCTGTTATCCGAGTCGATAAGGGTAGTCGAGGCTGTACCGCTGTTGATTGTGCCGGTGAGTGTCAAATCGTTTGCGGTAATCGACAGGGTTTTGTTAGTTGTGCTGATGGTCCTCCCGGTAGCGATAGTCAGGCTGCCCAAATTGTCGTTGGCGTCAGCGTCAGCGTTGATAATGGTCGCGCGCGCGGTGGTCAGAGAGGCATTCAGGGTCACACCGTCATTGGCGATGATCGCAAAAGTTCCACTAGCTCCGCTGTTGCTGATCGCAGCAGCGGCTGTGAAAGTGCTGGCGGTAAGCACATTACCACCGCCAGTGCCGGCGGTTCCCGCCGTGGTGGCCCGACCTAAAGTCAGCGTCCCGGTAGTGCGCAGCAGATTTATTTCAGTATCGGATATTTGAGTGGTGCTCAAAGCGGCATTATTTTGTGCTTTTGCCAGACTGATGGCACCGGTACCCGCATCGATGTTTTGGTTAAGTGAAAAATTCGCACCAATCAAAGTGACATTGCCATTATTTGTGGTGACGTTACCCAGAGTCAGCGTTCCGATTCCGTCAGCTGCACCGGAGGATGAATGAGGGGAATCCGCTTCTAGGTGCAGCGCCCCGCCGGCGGTAGTGATGGTATTGGCGGTATTGCTAAATTTGATGTGGCGACCGGCCTGGAATACTACCGACTCGCCAGCGGTGATATTCGTGAAATTCAAATTTCCGTCGGTGGTGAGACTGTTCAGGATGATATCCCGCTGCGCCTGCAGAATGACGTTGGCTGTGAGTCCTTCCAGAACCGTTTCAGCGATGGTATAGGTAGTGGTGCTCGTACCATCACCGAATAAAATAGTGCGGTCTGCAGTCACTTGTGCGTTATCGGCGCCGCTAGCTCCATTGGCAATCACGATATCCTGCGGATCGAGCAACAGTGTGCCCGTGACTCCTGCAGGTGCGTCCAGATTAGCGCTGCCCGCAAAGGTCAGATTCTGCTTGCCTGATACTTCTGCAAAGCCGCCGTTGCCGGATTGACTTCCGCCCTGGGCGCTGATGGAACCGTAGAAGCGCGTGGCATCATTGGCCCACACGATCACCCGGCCGCCGTTGCCGTTGCTGAGCGCGTCGGCATTGATGGTCGCGTTCTTGTCGACGTAGCTGAAGCTTGCGTTCTGAATGTTTGGATTGTTACCCTGGAAGTCGCCGCCCACCAGGACGGTGCCGCCACCCGCATCACCCGATGCATCGAGATTCGCCCCGGCAAGCAGTCCAACTTTGTCACCCAGCACCTGGATGCTGCCACCCATCTCGTCCGCGTTCCTGCCGGAGGCATCGAGCGTGCCGGATACGCTGACGATGCCTTCGTTGCCGCCTGCCAGCCGGATCGCACCATGGGTGTTGCCGACCGATTGTGCCTGGATGATGCCTTCGTTGTTGACCACGGTTGCGGCCAGATTCCCTTCGGCCTTGGCGGCAAGTATCACTGTGCCGCCGTCGGCCTGGATCAGGTGCCGGTTCTCCACCAAGGCACGCAGGGCTGACTGATCCACCGCCAGATTCACCAGCCGGTCGCCGGAGAAGTCCAGCGTGATCTGTTCGCCCGAGCCCAGCGCCACCGTGCCGAGACGGGCGGTGATGGCGCCTTCGTTGCGTACTTCGGGGGCGAGCAATGCGATATAGCCGCCTTCAGCGGCGGTCAGCGTGCCCTGATTGATCATGGCAGCAGAGGAACCGTTCCTG
>JAYVUH010000425.1:0-15587 GCA_043788115.1 Burkholderiales bacterium | reverse complement strand
GTGTAGGCGCCCGACTCAAGCACGAGGCGTGCGGCGTCAGCGTCCATGCCGACTTCGACGACCAGCTCCAGTAACACATCGGTCGCGCGCGGATTACGTCCCTCGGTGTGATAAGTCCGCAGTAAGGCGTGTTTCAGTGCGCGTTGCTGCCCTAGCGCACCTGTCTCACCCGCCCAATGCAGCATTCGATGCGCGTCGAACGTATTCCAGACGCGGCTGCGATCACCAAACGCGAACCCCACCGCCGCGCCGCGCTCGCGCAGAGTGGCGCGCGCCGCTTGTAGTTGTTCGACCGTCATGCCGTACTTCTTCATCAAATAGTCACCGGCGTCGACGCCTTCGGCGGCCATGTCCGGATTCAACTCGAAGGGCTGCATGTGTAGCGTCACTGGGATTTCGTCGCCGATATTTTTCAGCGCGGTTTCCAGCGCGTTCAGGCCAACCGCACACCACGGGCAGGCAACGTCAGAGACGAAATCAATTTTCATGTTGAGCGGTTCGGTCAGGCGGCAGCGCGAGCGGTGACGGTGGGTCTACGTTCGCACTGATAAATGACCGTGTATGCCTTCTCGGCCGCCTCGTCGTCCATCAGGCAAATGAACGCGTCGATGAGTTCGCCTGGGGCCTGCTTGGCGCGCAGCTCGGTAATGAGTGTGCGCAGCATCGCTTTGCGGCCGGTGTCGCTCTGCGTGAGGGTCAATTCCAGCGTGCGATACAGTTCCGGGTCCTCGCAGGCACCGCGCAGGACGCTGATCAGCCCATCTACCTCACCGAATGTGAGCTGTCCGCTTAGGCGTCGGAAGCCGTGGTTGGTGACGAGGTTGTTGTACTCGCGGCGGCCGAGCAATGCGCCAAACAGTACCGCCGCAATGCAGCCAAACGTCCAAACGAACGCCAACACCAGACGCTGTTCATTGTCCCGCGTGCGCCGTGCAACGTTTTCGACGATGTTGGCGCGGCGGATGATGTCGGTCTCAGTCGGCCAAAAGCGAACGCGCACTTTAGGTGCGTCATAAATGATGTCGTTGATGTCGCCCTTGGCCAGAAAATCACGTTGCGCAAGCATCAATGCGCGTTGCGCAGGCGCAGTGCTGAGCGGTGCGTCCGCCAGATAAGCGGCCTGGTAGGGATCCGCCAGTCGGTTTGCGGTACTGCGGACGGTGACGAACATCAACGCGCCAACAAACAAGGAGCCGAGCACAATCCCGATCAGCAGCATATCTAGGTCGCCGCGTTTTCGTCCAAAACCGTGTATGGCCCAGCGATAGGTTCGCACGAAGGCCAGCAGCACAAGGAAAATGAGCAAAAAAATTTCGATCGACTGCGCGATGGTGGTCAGCATGGGCTGCTTTGCAGGAGTTCTGCGTGCATTGTGCCCCAAATTTTCGAATCAGTTGCCAGCCGTCTTATCCAACGAGGATTGGTACCGAACACGAAACGGTGATGTCAATGACGATCGATACTCAGCTTGTTTGTTAGCGGTTGGGTTGTCAGTCAAGCCCGGCGACCAAGCACGTGCTGCACCGCGCCGGTCGATTGGCTCATTGGGTCGGTACCGTGCCGGGTTGGAAGACCGCAAAGCCAGCAGGTGCCACGCCAGCGTTATCGATAATGGTTGGCGCGCTAAAGTCGTTGCTCCTGTTTAAGAGCCAAAGCGTCAACGTACCGTCTGGCCGCAACCAGACAATGTCCGTGACGCCGTTGGCGTCAAAGTCGCCTGAAGCATAGAACTTCCACGTCGGATCGGTCGGCAGCAGATTGACGTCGCTGGTCGCGAGCGCAAGTGGCGTGGACGTGCACGCCGCGTTGGGGTCATCCGGATTGCCGGTAAAGGCGGGCAATGCAAGGCCAACACCGTTCATGCTCTTGATGATGGTCTGCCCGGTGGTGGGATTACGCATCAAGATGTCGCCGCGTCCGCTGCCGCCAAAGTCGCCGACTTTAATGGGGCGAAAGCCACTTGGGATACTGCCCGCTGATAGATTCGCGCAGGTACGGTTTGGCGTGGCCATGAGCGCGCGGATTTGATTGTCCGGGCTGATGTAGACCATGTCGGCCACGCCATTCAGATCGAAATCACCGGCGCCTAGCAGTGTCCAGTCGAGTGGCGCGCCGCCGCGTTTGCGCACTACCGGTGTCTGTGTGCCGTTATAAAACCAGATGTAGGACACACCGGTGTCGCGCGGATCCGGCGCGAGATAGCGCCACACAATATCGCCCGCACCATCGCCATCGAGATCACCCGTGACCTGTACGTCCCACACCTGCTTGACTTGTCTCCACAGCCGCTCGCCGCTGCGCTGAAAGTCGGGCCAGATCCTCACGTCGCCGAATTGTGTTTGCGTCGTATCGAGAAACACCAAGTCAGACTTGCCGTTGCCGTCGAAGTCGGTGACTGCAGCAAGACGGAAATTGGCACCTGGGTCGTCTTGTATGGTCCACTGCATCTGATTGCCGACCAAGCGGCCGACGCGCATCTGCGGCACTGCGGTGTTGGTGTTGCGTAGAAGAATATTGTGTCGTCCCGTGCCATCGATATCAACGACACCCGGCGTCACGTTAGTCGATTTCACCGTGGCGGTTTGCACCAACGACAGGTTGGCCTTGAGGATCGCCGCACCGTTGGCCGGCACACTGGTCAGCGGTAACTCGGCAAACGCGCCGCCGGCGTTGACAATCGGCAATGCTGCGATAGCGTCTACCACCGCCATACTGGCGGGCGCGATCTGACCAAACACGGTAAAGCCGCCGTTTTGCCCGTCAAGAATGGAAGCATTGTTGGCAAGGTTGATAAACCACTGTGAGGTTGCGCTGTTCGGATCGCCACCTAGCTTGGCCATGGCGATGGTGCCGCGCAGATTGGAGCGGCTCGCGCTGAATTCGTTTTGGATAGGTGGACGCGCGACGATATCTGCGACGTTGTTGGTGGCGCTATTCCAGGTGAAGCCGCCACCTTGAATGACGAATCCGGGCACGCTGCGATGGATGAGCGAATCGGTGTACGCACCGCTGCGCACGTAGGCCAGAAAATTGGCGACAGTGATCGGTGTCGCTGTGTCATAGAGATTGATGTCGATCGCACCCTGAGTTGTTTGCAGGCGAACGGTGGTGGCGCCGGCAACATTGGCAACAACACACAGGCAGATTGCGAATAGCGCGCTCGTTGTTGGAAAGACGCGGCGAAAGAAGCGGCGAAGGGTGGTGGGGTAAAAGGCGTCGATGGCGCGCGGCATGCAAAAGCTCCGAGGGTCGGTGGCAACTACGGTGGCAAGTACGGTGGCAAGTAAGACAATAGTTTAAGTGGGGTTTACGTTGAGAGACCAAACACAGAATGTCGCATTGGCGCTGGTTGAGGCCTGAGTCTTGCGATGTGAATTCACCGACGAACTTAATGACCCCGGCCCGGCGCAACCCTTGTGGTTGTTCGCCGGGATGACAGTTTGATGGGGCTGGTATTCGCATTTACCGAGCATAGCCTGCCACGCCGATCCCCCGACTCAGCCAATTGAGGGTAGCCTCCAATCGGGGTTCCACTTTACCAGTGTGCTAAATTTGTCCGGACAATAGAATGAATTCATCCAACCGGACACCGCCATCATGAGTACCAGCCCCACCATCAGCACGCAGGTTGTCGTCGCATCATTTCCCGTCGGCATGGTCAAGGAAAGCGATATGACGGTTGCCCAGAGGCCGCTTGCACCGCTGGCAGAGGGGCAGGTGTTGATCAAGACTGAGTACCTGTCGCTCGATCCTGCGATTCGCTACTGGCTCAATCCAACCGACACCTATGTGCCGGGCGCGAAGCTGGGCGAACCGGTGCGTTGTTTCGCTGGTGGCCGTATCGTCGAATCCAAACACGCGGACTATGCGGTTGGGGAGATTGTTACCGGGCTGCTCAATTCACAAACGCATGTGACCTACGACGTGGCGAAAGGCATGGGGCTGACGCACTGCGATTTGAATCTGGGGACATTGTCGCAACATCTCGGTGTGCTCGGCATGCCGGGGATGACCGCCTACTTTGGATTGCTTGAGCGCGGGCAACCTGTGGCAGGCAATACCGTGTTTGTGTCGGCCGCATCGGGCACGGTGGGAACCACCGTCGGACAGATCGCCAAGTTGAAGGGCTGCAAGGTAATCGGCAGTGCCGGTGGCGCGGAGAAGTGCAAATGGCTGATCGATGAGATGGGATTTGACGCCGCGTTCGACTACAAGTCCGAATCCGCTGCGGTGGCGTTGAAGCGGCTGTGTCCGGCTGGAGTTGATATCTACTTTGATAACGTCGGCGGCGACATGCTCGACGGCGTACTGCTCAATCTTGAGCGCGGTGCGCGTGTGGTGCTGTGTGGCGCGCTGTCGCAATACAACGAAGGCGGTTACGCTGGCCCGCGTAACCACATGAAACTGATCATGGCGCGTGCCACCATGAACGGCATTATTGTGTTTGACTTCTTTGGGCAGTGGCCGAAGGCGACAGCGGAGATCGCCGCATGGCTGAAGGAGGGCAGACTCAAGGCGACCGAGCACCTCGAGCATGGCATCGAGCGTTTCCCCAGCGCGTTGGTGGCGTTATTCTGCGGCGCACACACCGGCAAACAACTCGTGCACGTGGCTCAGTAGGGTAGGCGATGATCACGCAGCACTTCGGCAGTTTCGGTGGCATTAAGCTGCACTATCGCGAGGTTAATCGCGGTGCGGGTACGCCGGTGATTCTGTTGCACCCTTCGCCAAAAAGTAGCGCAATGTTTGAACCGCTGATGGGCATGTTCAGCTGCGATCAGCACGTGATCGCCCTAGATACACCCGGCTATGGATATTCCGCGCCGCTGCCAACGCCAGCGGTCTCGATCGCCGACTATCTGCCCACGCTCAATGCATTCTTTTGCGAAGTTGCCGGCAAGCGCTTCAAGCTTTACGGCTCGGCAACCGGCGCACAGTTGGCGCTCGGCTATGCGAACGCCTATCCGGGCGCGGTGGCGCACTTGTTGCTGGATAACGCCGCACATTTTGAAGATGAAGAGCGCGATCGCATCCTGGCGCAATACTTCATCGACATCACACCGCACGCGGATGGCGGCCACTTAGCGCCGCTATAGCAGATGTGTCGGCAGCAGTTGCAGTATTTCCCGTGGTACGAAGTCAACGACGCGCATCGGTTTCGGGATAGCGCGCCGTCAGCCACCGAAGTGCAGGCGCTGGTCAACGAGTATCTGTTGGCGGGGCCGCGCTATGCGGAGGCCTACATCGCCGCGTTCAAACATGAGCGCGCGCCACACTATCAATCGCTGACTGTGCCGACCACATTGTTTCGCTGGCACGGATCGTTGCTCTTGCAGCAGATCGACCACCTGTTGGCCTTTCCAATGCCCGCAAACATCCAGGTGGTTGATGTACCGGTGCCGATGGCGGACCGATTTGCAGCGATTGTCCGTGCGGTGGAGTCGCCAGAGGTCTGAGCGACGCGTTGTATTGAATTTACAAACTCTATTATTGGGGCGCATTTCGAGGCAGAAATGCTTGAAAACGCCCGTGGATAAACGTCTTTTTAGTTACGACGTCGCTGCTGCTCCTTCGTTGCTAGCGTGTCCTTGCCACGCGCCCGCCCGCCATCCATGTCCTGATTTGCGCGTCTCGTCGTCAGCAACCTAGTGCGGTCGGCAGTTCGTCATCAGAATATGCCGGTTGTTTCTGGTAGTCTCTCCCTCTCAATTTTTCGAGGTATTCAACATGGTTCTCTCCCGTCGTTTCAAGCCGCTGTTGGTGGCAACGTTGGTCGCTGTCGGCGGCTTCGCGCAAGCTCACGAAGTATTGGCACCACCGGCCGCATTAGTCATGGAAAACGTACCGGCCGTGGCGGCAAGCCTGGCTGCGCAAGTCAATAAGTACACCGAATTCAAGCCAACCAGTTTCACCAGCTGGCATCCGACCAAGCAGGAAATGCTGCTCGCGCGTCGGCACAAAAATACGCCGCAGATTTACCGACTCGCGAAACCCGGTGGCGCCTTTGAATTGCTGACCGACTATCCGGAACCGGTGCGTTCAGCGGCCTATGATCCGAAAAGCGCGCGTTTCTATATATTCAGCAAAGACACGGGGGGCAATGAAGTCTTCCGCGCTTATCGGCGTGATTTCGCCGGTGGCGAGCCGGTAGCACTGTCGCCCGACGGCCAGCGCATCCAAGCGGTCGCGTGGTCCAAGCGCGGCGAGTTGTACGCCTACGCCACCGTGCCTGTTGGTCGTCAGGGTTCTGCGGACCAAATTGAAACCACACTCTACGTTGCCGATCCGATGAAGCCCGAGGCCGCGCGCAAGCTCGCCTCGCTTGCCGGTGGCGGATGGTTCGGGTTTGGCTTTTCGCCTGATGACAAGCAACTCGTCTATTTAGAGTATGTGTCTGCCGCCGAGAGCTACCTCTGGTTGATGGACGTTGCCACCGGTAAGTCGCGTCGTATTACCGAAAAGAATGGCAATGAAACCGTTGCTTACAGCGGCGGACAGTTCAGCCGTGACAGCAAAGGCCTGTACGTGGTTGCCGATCGGGGCAGCGAATTTCAGCGCCTCAACTACATCGATCTGACCACCGGCAAGCACACAGTATTGACTGGCGACATCAATTGGGATGTGCAGAGTGTTGATTTGTCAGACGACGGCAAGATGATCGCCTTTGTCGTAAACGAAGACGGCAACAACGTGCTGCGACTGATGCGCACTGCCGACCACAAGCTGGTGCCGTCGCCGAAATTGCCGCAGGGTACCATCGGCGGTGTTGATTGGCACAATGACAGCACCAATCTCGCGATGAATATCACCTCGGCGACCAGCCCGTCGGAAATTTATTCGGTGAATATCAAGACCAACGACGTCACGCGCTGGACCACACACGAGATCATGCAGGTCGATGCGTCCAAGTTCGTCGAACCGAAACTGGTGCGTTGGAAGTCGTTTGATGGCCGCATGATTTCTGGCTTTTTGTATCGGGCACCCGCGACGAAATTTCCTGGCAAGCGCCCTGTACTGGTCAATATCCATGGCGGACCTGAAGCGCAGTTTCAGCCCGGATTCATGGGCCGCAACAACTACTTCCACGACGAAATGGGGATCAGCATGCTCTATCCGAACGTGCGTGGTTCAAGCGGCTACGGTAAGTCATTCTTGAAACTGGATAACGGCAAGCTGCGCGAAGACTCGGTCAAAGACATCGGCGCGCTGTTTGACTGGATCGCGACGCAAAAAGATCTGGATGCGTCGAAAGTCGCCGTCACCGGCGGCAGCTACGGCGGCTACATGTCACTCGCCGTCTCGACCAACTACCCGGAGCGTATTGCCGCGGCAATCGACGTGGTCGGCATTTCTAACTTCGTCACCTTTCTCGAGAAGACCGAAAGCTACCGCCGCGATTTGCGTCGTGTTGAGTATGGCGACGAGCGCGATCCGGATATGCGCAAGTTCATGGAAGCGATCGCACCGATCAACAACGCGGGCAAGATCAAAAAGCCGCTGTTCGTGGTGCAAGGCAAGAACGATCCGCGCGTGCCGTATCAAGAGGCCGATCAGATTGTCGCCACCGTGAAGAAAAACGGATCACCTGTCTGGTACATGACGGCGATGGACGAAGGTCACGGCTTTGCCAAAAAAGCCAACGCCGACTATCAGTTCTTTTCGACCATCAACTTCCTCAGCAAGTACCTGCTGGCTCGCGACTGATCCGGCTGAACGTCCGCCAGAGCGGCGTTCATGTTAAGTCGATGAAATAAAAACGGCGTCAATCTCCCGATTGACGCCGTTTCTTTTTTTAGGGTACTGCTTTTTTTGAGGCGCAGCGTGCGGTACGAAAAACTAGAACTTATATGTTGCGCTGGCGTACACAAAGCGACCTCGTACATCCGAATAGCTGAGGTCATAGCTGCCGATGAATCCGGAGCCTGAGTTCGCGTATGGCGGGTTGCGGTCGGTTAGGTTCTTCACGCCGAAGACGATACGCATTGACTTAAAGCCCGTGTAAGCGCCCTGCAGGTCAAACGTCTCGTATGGTGCCACTTCGCGCAGCGGTACCGATGCGGCTTGCAACCCGGTACGCGTGTCGTTGTAGGCGACTTGGAAGTTCTGTGACACGGTGGCTGACCAGGGGCCGGTTTCGTAGGTCACACCAGCGGTATGCCGCCAACGCAAGACCACACCGGGTACAGTGCTGCTGGCGACGTTGATCGCGTTAGAGAACGACCCGTCGATGTTTTGCGTTTCATACTTTGTGAAGTACGTGCCGTTCAAACGCACCGTGACTTTTTGCTCTGGTGTGTACAAAGGGCGCAAACGGAAATCGACGTCGTAACCTTCGACCTTGACCTTGCCTAGATTGGTCAGACCTTGAAGGATGCCGGTGATGCGGCCGATGCCGGTTGCGTCCGCTGGACCACGCTGAATAAGACCCGCATATTGTGTTGGGTTGGCCAGAATCGTGGCGACAGGCACGCCGCCGTTGCGGATCACGTCAGACACGTTCAGCTTGAAGAAGTCGACGCCCACTGACAACTCCTGGAATGGCTCAAAAACAAAACCGTAGGTTTCCGACGTCGAGGTTTCAGGCTTCAGCTTTGCGTTACCACCGTTGACGGTAACGAATTGGTTGGAGCAATCGATATCCGTGGTCGGGCCGCCAAGCGGGCAGCGCAGCAAGTCGCGCTGGCCGTTGGTGGTAATGCCAAACGACGTTGGTGCGTACAAATCGTTTAGCGTTGGCGCGCGGAAGCCGCTGCCGCGTGACGCCCGCACCAGTACGCGTTGCTCAGGCTGCCAGCGAATTGAGTACTTTGGGTTCGTTGTTTTACCGACTTTTTCGTAGCTGTCGTAGCGAACGGCGAGGTTGGCTTCGAGTTCCTTGAGAATCGGCAGGTTCACCTCAGCGAATGCTGATTTGACCTGACGATCCGCTGCCACTGGGACGCCCGCGCCACCAAAGCCCGCGACGAGGAAGTCTTTGTTGGCTTGCGACGGTGCCAGATCCATTTTCTCCTTGCGGATCTCGCCGCCGATAGCAAGATTCACCATGCCAGCGGGAAGCTTGTACAGCTCTCGGGAGGCTTTCGCATCCCAGGTCGAGACTGAGGTTGTATTGATAAACCAGTTGCCCTTGTAAATCGTGGCCTTGGCAGCCGCGAGCGCTGCAACGTCGTTGGTGGTGCCAAAAGGGTTGATCACGCCGGTGTTCAGCAGCGGCAGATAGGTGTTAAAAAGGGGCCAGCCGTCGACGAGGTTTTGCGTATTCGTATTCTTGGCGTAGAAGTACGCAGAATCGTAGTCCCAACCCATGACATTGCCACGTAAGCCAGCGACCACGCGCGAGTTTTCGTTCACGTCCTCTGTGACACGCACGCCGGTGGGTATGGAGCGGAACTGTAGAACCAACGGTTGGCCTGCTAGGCTGTTGGCGGCGGCGAACGCGGTCGGGTAGTAAAGGCTCGTCGTTGGCAACAGTGAGTACGCCGAGCCGATAAAGCGTTGCAAGCCGGTTAAGGTCGGGTACTGTGTGCCCAGCAGGTTACGCAGGGTGGTGGTGTACGGATGCGTTGGCGTTAGCGCCGCACCGTTGATCAAAACGTGCTGGATGGTGTTGGTCGTTTTGTTCTTGGTGAAACTGCCATCGACATAAGCCTCGACCGACGCGGACACATTAAATCTTGCCGTAGCCATCGCGTTGACTTGCTCGGACAAAGGCTGAATCGCGACGAACGGCGAGTTGTCGTAACGACAAATGCCCGGGTTTAGCGGCGAGACAAGAGAGAACGGGCCGCAATTCGGGAAGTTCGGCGATAGCAAGCCAAGGTTGGTCGGTCGGACAATGTTGGCTGGGAATGGCGTGTTGCTGGTGCGGTCGAGTTGCTCGCCAACGTTTAAGTTGCTCGCAAATGATGAGCGCTCGGAACCAAATATCGGCTTGATCTTTTGGTAGCCCGCGACAACGCTGACGTTGTAGCGATCGCGCCCCAAATCGCCAAAGCCCGCAAAAATAGAGAGCTTGGTGTCTTCGCCGCCGCCACTGCGAGTGGGCATGCCGTAGGTCACTGTCAATTCACGGCCGGTGAAATCTTTGCGCAGGATGAAGTTGATCACGCCGGCAACCGCGTCGCTTCCATACACGGCAGAAGCACCGTCCCGCAGCACTTCAATGCGCTCGACAGCGGCTATTGGGATGGTGCCGATGTCAATGGCGGACGAGCCGCCCGAAGGTGCCGTGCGGCGACCATTGATGAGAACGAGGGTACGAGCCGACCCCAAGCCGCGCATAGAGACGAGCGAAGCGGAGCTGCCGCCACCCTGGCCACCACCGGCGCCGGTGTTGGCGACAGACGTCGAGCCGCTCGCGGAATTGGTGCCGATGCTGCGCAGTAATTGCTCAACATTTGTCGTGCCAGCGCGCTGGATATCTTCTCGCGTAATCACCGACACTGGCAGTGCGGTTTCGCCCTCAATTTGCTTGATCGATGATCCGGTCACTTCAATTTTTTCAGGCTTGGGTGCGGCTGGCGCTTGCGCGTACAGCGAGGTCGCGGCGCTCGCTGAAATGGCGGCAATCACGGCTGCGGACAGCAATGTCTGTCGGCCGGCGAACTTCGGTTGCTTGATCATGTGGGGTGTCCTTTCGGGGCTGGTTGGAGGTGTAACAAAACTGGTCGGCATCACGCGCTGATGCACTGCGATCTGGAAATTCCCGAGAGGTGCGTATCCGCTATGTTGCGAATTTGTGACGAAGGTATCCGCTCAGCATCCGCTTTGCAAGCCGCGATTTGCAATCGTGCAACAATGTTGTGAAGATGATGAAACACAATTTCGCGCCCGCTGAGACACAAGTAGAACAATGCGTGACATTCAGTATTAAGCGTATCGGCAATAGACTTGGGCAATCGGCTCGCTCAGACGGCTGCTTGGTGCCGCCCGCACAGTAATCAGTCTTTAAACTATTCGTGGGAGCCGCACGTCCAGCCGTCGCGTCGGGTCGTGCAGAATAATTGGCTGGAACTGCCCCAATCAAACACCGAGGGAATCGAACGAATATGAAGATCAAAGGCTCCGTCGCAGGCAGGTCAGAACCACCGCCACGGCCGAGGTGCTCGATGACGTCAATGCTAAGCAGGGTGTTGGCGCTGCTCGAACGCGTAAATTGCCGGGGCTGGCGCGCCAAGTCCCGCGCGAATGAGCCGGGGAGGCTGGTGCGCAACCTGTTTCTCATTGCAGTGGGTCTGTTTGTCGTCCCCATGGTGCTCGCCGACACGCTACGGATCGGTTCCAAGCGCTTTACCGAGGCCTACGTTCTCGCACACCTGCTCGGGGAGGCGGCATCGGGCCACGCACCCGTCAAGATTCAATCCGGTTTGGGAAACACGGCGATTGTGTTTGAGGCATTGCGTTCGGGAAGTATCGACCTCTATCCGGAGTACACCGGCACCATTGCACTCGAGATTCTCAAACAGGCGCCGGACAAACGTGCAACGACGATTGAACAACTCAACCGCGGGCTCGCACCTCTCGGCTTTGGTGTTGCCATTCCGCTCGGCTTCAATAATGGTTACGCACTGGCGATGCGTGCGGCCGACGCCGAGCGGCTGGGTGTCACGACATTGTCTGATCTCGCGCGTCAGCGCGGACTCAAGTTTGGGCTGACCAACGAGTTCATCGGACGTGTCGACGGCTGGAAGGGGTTGGCCACCGCCTATGGGCTGACGGATATGCCGACAGGCTTGGATCACGGCCTCGCCTACGACGCCATCTCGGCAAAGCAGATCGACGTGATAGATATCTACGCCACCGACGCCAAGATTGAGCATCACAAGCTGCGGGTGCTGGTTGATGATCGCGCCTACTTTCCGCGTTACGACGCGGTGGTGTTGTATCGCCTCGATGTTCCAACGCGATTTCCGGCCGCGTGGCAGGCGTTACAGCGCTTATCCGGCAGCATCGATGAGGCGGCCATGATCGCCATGAACGCGCGGGCCGAGTTGGGCGGGGTGGCGTTTGAGGTGATCGCCACAGATCGACTCGCGGGTAAGCCATTGTCCAGCGAACCTACAGGCACCAACACGAAGACCGCAGGGGTGCCATCCGCAGACAGTGGTTCCCGCGGCTTCTGGGCCAAGTTGCTCGGGCCGGATCTGGCGCGATTGACTTGGCAACATTTGGGCTTGGTGGTCGCCTCGGTCCTCATTGCCGCGCTGATCGCAATTCCGCTGGCGGTGCTGATGTCCCCACACCCGCGTTTGCGTGCGGTGGTACTGGGTTGCGCCGGGCTCCTGCAGACGGTGCCTTCACTCGCGCTGCTCGCCATCTTGATTTCATTGATCGGCGTGATTGGTACGCTGCCGGCACTTCTGGCGCTCACCATGTATGCGCTGCTGCCGATCATGCGTAACACCTCGACCGGATTGAGTGAAGTATCGGACGGCATGCGGCAGGCAGCGATGGCGCTTGGCCTCTCGAAGTGGGATCGGATGCGCTACATTGAGCTGCCCCTCGCGCTGCCGACGATCATCGCCGGCGTGCGCACGGCGGCGGCTATTTCAGTCGGGACAGCGACCATCGCGGCATTCATTGGTGCGGGCGGCTACGGTGAACGAATTGTCACCGGGCTGGCGCTCAACGATCGGGAACTGCTGCTGGCCGGTGCAATACCAGCGGCGCTGCTGGCGGTGGTGGTGGAACTGGCGTTTGAGTGGACCGAGCGGCGCAGTCGCTGGCGAACGAAATAGATCGTTGAGTAGTTGGTCATGACGCATGCATAGACGGCATGCGGCACAATAGTGGCTTCTTACATTACAGAGCGCAATGCCCACATGAAAACCAAAGCCGCCGTTGCATGGAAGTCAGGTGCACCTCTCACGATTGAAACGGTCGATCTTGATGGACCCAGGGCCGGCGAAGTATTGGTCGAGATAAAGGCGACGGGAATTTGCCACACGGATTACTACACGCTGTCGGGAGCCGACCCGGAAGGACTGTTCCCGGCCATTCTCGGCCACGAGGGAGCCGGTATCGTCGTTGATGTCGGGCCGGGCGTGAAGTCGCTGAAGAAGGGCGACCACGTCATTCCGCTCTACACGCCGGAATGCCGCCAATGCAAATTCTGTCTCTCGCGCAAGACCAACCTTTGCCAATCGATCCGCGTCACCCAAGGTAAAGGGTTGATGCCTGATGGCACCAGCCGATTCTCTCTCGACGGTAAGCCGATTTTTCATTACATGGGCACATCGACGTTCTCCAACTACACCGTCGCACCGGAAATCGCGCTAGCGAAGATTCGTGAGGACGCGCCGTTCGATAAGGTGTGTTACATCGGCTGCGGTGTGACGACCGGTATCGGTGCGGTGATCTTTTCAGCGAAGGTTGAAGCCGGGGCCAACGTGGTGGTGTTCGGGCTGGGCGGCATCGGTCTCAATGTGATTCAGGGCGCCAAGATGGTCGGTGCGGACAAGATCATCGGTGTTGATATCAACCCGGCGCGCGAAGCGCTGGCACGCAAGTTCGGCATGACGCACTTCATCAACCCAAAGAATGTTGAAAACGTCGTTGACGCCATTGTGCAGCTGACCGACGGCGGTGCCGACTACAGTTTTGAGTGCATTGGAAGCACCAAGACCATGCGGCAGGCACTCGAGTGCTGCCATAAGGGTTGGGGCCGCTCGATCATCATCGGTGTGGCCGAGGCCGGTGCGGAAATTAGCACCCGCCCGTTCCAACTGGTGACCGGTCGCAAATGGGAAGGCTCGGCGTTCGGTGGCGCACGCGGCCGTACCGACGTTCCCAAGATCGTCGACTGGTACATGGAGGGCAAGATCAATATCGATGACTTGATCACCCACACCATGTCGCTCGAAAAGATTAACGATGGTTTTGACCTGATGAAGTCCGGCGAATCAATTCGATCAGTCGTGCTGTACTAGCCCCAAACGATGATTTCAACAATCAGCGAGCACGCCAGTTTTGGCGGTATGCAGGGGTTTTACCAGCACGCATCGAAGGCAATTGGCTTGCCGATGCGTTTCTCGGTGTATCAACCGCCGCAGGCCAAGACCACGAAGGTGCCAATGCTTCTCTATCTTGCAGGGCTCACCTGCGCTGAAGAGACGTTCATGATCAAAGCGGGCGCGCAGCGTGTCGCCGCCGAGCTGGGCATGATGTTGGTGAGCTGTGACACTAGCCCGCGCGCGACCGGAATTACCGACGCAACAAAAGATTGGGACTTTGGCGAGGGCGCGGGTTTCTATCTGGATGCAACCGTCGAGCCGTGGTGCCAACATTTCAGGATGGAATCCTATTTGGTGCAGGAGCTGTTGCCACTGATCCTGCAATCTTTCCCGGTGCAATCACCGCGCATCGGCATCTTTGGCCACTCTATGGGCGGCCATGGCGCGCTCACACTGGCGCTACGTCACCCCACCGTGTTTCGTTCGGTATCCGCCTTTGCGCCGATCTGTGCGCCGACCCAATGTGGCTGGGGAGAAAAAGCGTTCAGCCACTTCCTTGGTGGCGACAAAGCCACATGGCAGGCGCACGACGCGTGTGAATTGATCCAGCAAGGAGCCGCGAGATTCCCGGGCGGCATTCTAGTTGACCAAGGCATGGCGGATAAATTTCTTGCCGAGGGCCAGCTTCGCCCTGATTTGCTCGAAGCCGCCTGCAAGGCCTCTGGCCAGCCGCTGACACTCCGGCGGCACGAGGGCTACGACCACGGTTACTACTTTGTCTCAACTTTTGTTGCCGACCATCTTGCGTTTCATCAAGCGAATTTGAGCGCGATGCCGACAGCAGACTAGCGACGCTCCCGGTGCGGCCGCCACAGTTGTTCTATTTCCAAATAGGTGAACGAGGCAGACCAGCCAATGAGAACCAAGCCGGTCAGCGCCTCGGTTCCGGCGAGGAATCTAATCGGGTCGACAGGCGGCAGGTCGCCAAACCCGACGGTAGTAAAAACCGCCGCCGAAAAGTACACGTGGTCGAAAATGCTGAGGCCAATGGCACCAGAGATTTTGCCAGTCTCGGGCCACAGCAACAACATATGGTGCGCGAGCCCAAATATCCAGATCTCAATGGTATGCAACATGATCAACAACAGCACGGCGTATAGGATGACGCGACGTTTGGGGCCGCTGGTGCGGCTGAATCGGCCACTAAGCCACATTAGCCCCTCGAAGTGAGTCAGTGCAGCAAGGCCAACCGCCAGCACTGTTACACACACGACCGTAATGTTTGCGCCCCAGTTTGTGCATTCTGCGAGGTGGCTGACAGTCTCCATCTGTTCAGGCTAGCATAGCAGTATGGTTGAAATTTGATCTCGCGCAGGCCTGAGTGGTTTCGTTTTTCTTCAACAAAGACATGTAACCCGATGAGTATCGCCCCTCCGCCGCTCGAACAGTTGATCCAACTCGTAACGACAAGATTCCCTGCGCTGGCGCACATGCCGCCTGCGACCCTCGGGCGTACTGTTGCCGCGGCGCAATATCGGTTGATGGCGGTCGGGGATCAGCTCTTTTCACCAGACACGCCTTGCGGCGGATTTCCGCTGCTGCGGGAAGGGCGCGTGCGGGTGGTGCGTGAGGCAC
>JAYVUH010000424.1:0-4937 GCA_043788115.1 Burkholderiales bacterium | reverse complement strand
GTCCTAGAGTATGTGCGATCGGTCGTGGTGGCCGAGTTCCCCGAGACCCTCACCATCGATAGGGACTACGACGTTAGCCTTCCGGAGATTCTTGCTGATCGTGAGCAACTGATCCAGGCAATCCTAAACATCGCCCGCAATGCCGCACAATCGACGGAGGGATCGGGAAGGATCCGTTTCCAGACGCGTGTGGCGCGACAGGTCACGATTGTCAGGGAGAGGTTTCGGCTTGCCCTCGAAATTCGAATTTGCGATGCAGGCCCCGGTGTACCCGAACATCTAAAAGACACAATTTTTTATCCATTGGTCACCGGCCGGGATGGTGGAACCGGCATCGGCTTGTCACTTGCACAGAATTTTATTAACCGGCACGCGGGGGTGATCGAGTTTGAGAGTGTGCCCGGCAATACCCAATTCATCGTGCTGCTACCAGTTGGGTCGAGCGGCCCGGCACAACCAACGCGATTCCAGACATGATTGCCGTAAATGTAGCCGCCATCGCAGACGCGAAGGGGGCTACGCTTAAAGGATTTCGAATGAAGCCTGTATGGATTATCGATGACGACAAATCAATTCGCTGGGTCATTGAAAAGGCGTTGACCCGGGAGGGCATCGAATTCAAGTCATTCTCGGCGGCGAAGGAAGGGCTGGATGCGCTCGATGAGGAGTCGCCACAAGTTGTCATTAGTGACATCCGCATGCCAGGTGCGTCCGGCCTCGATTTCATGCAAAAACTGAAGGCCAAGCTGCCTGCCACACCAGTCATTATCATGACCGCCTACTCGGATCTCGAAAGCGCTGTGGCGGCATTTCAAGGCGGTGCGTTCGAATATCTGCCAAAGCCTTTTGACATAGACCATGCTGTTGAGTTGATCCGGCGTGCGTTGGATGAATCGCGCCATGTGAGCCAGGCCGACGACGCTGGCAAAACAGAGACCACCCCCGAAATACTGGGCTCCGCGCCGTCGATGCAAGAGGTGTTCCGCGCGGTTGGTCGCCTATCACCGTCACATGCAACAGTGTTGATCACTGGCGAATCCGGCAGTGGAAAAGAGTTGGTGGCACACGCATTGCACCGACACAGCCAGCGGGCCGTGAAGCCCTTCATCGCGATCAACACGGCTGCGATCCCGAAGGATTTGCTCGAAAGCGAGCTGTTTGGACACGAACGTGGCGCGTTTACCGGCGCGGCGATGATGCGTCGGGGCCGCTTTGAACAGGCAGAGGGGGGCACACTCTTTCTCGATGAAATTGGGGACATGCCTTCCGAGTTGCAGACGCGACTCTTGCGCGTGCTTTCAGACGGACAGTTTTACCGCGTCGGTGGTCACACGCCGCTGACCGCTAACGTCCGCGTCATCGCCGCGACGCACCAGGATCTTGACCAGCGCGTCAAACAGGGCTTGTTCCGGGACGATCTCTACCACCGACTAAATGTCATACGTTTACGCCTGCCCGCGCTGCGCGAGCGGCGCGAAGATGTGCCACTGCTGGCCAAGCATTTTCTAGTCAAGAGTGCACGTGAGCTTAGAGTCGACGTCAAACGGCTATCCGATGCCGCCATGGCCCACCTCACGCGGCTTGATTTCCCAGGTAACGTCCGTCAGCTGGAGAACATTTGTCACTGGATTACGGTCATGGCACCGGGCCAACAGGTCGAAATTGCTGACTTACCACCTGATGTGCGCGGCCACGACAAGGCGATTGCGGCAGTCGACGTAGACTGGCGGCGGGCATTGGAGCGCGAAGTGGCTGCGTCGCTCGCCCGCGGCGACCGCGATATTTTTGCGGGGCTCAACAAGGTGTTTGAGTCGGCGCTGATTCTAAAGGCGTTAGAGCAAACGAGCGGCAAACGCATTGAGGCGGCAATGCTGCTGGGGATAGGACGAAATACTCTGACGCGCAAGATCGCGGAGCTAAATCTTGTCGTTGAAGGCAAGGAAGAATAAGCACTTCCAAGGCAAAGTGCCTCGAAATGCGCGTGGTTGCTAGTCTTTGTGCATTGCCCACCACCGCTCAAGCGATACGGATTTATCGCGGCCACGCTGTCCGCTCCCCGTTCAGCGCGTTGCAGCAACAGGAAAATGTCAATCTGATCCGCGGCGATTGACGGTCAAGCCCTATCAGGGTTTGATCGGTAGCTTGTTGCCGAGCTGTAAATCAAGCTTGAGTGTGACCGGTTGGTCGACGATGGACGGCACCTCAGACCCGAGCGCTGCGGCGGGTTTGGTCGAGAACGCGGTGGGCGGTACAACCGACGCACGCTCAGTGGTCGACAGGTCAACGCTATTCCCGATGATGGTGCCTGCCACCAGCACGATGGCGATGGTGCCGGCGGCAATCCGCCATCGCGAATCCAATGACGCTGCTTTTGCAGCGGGCAACTTCATGGCCATTAACGGATTGGACGGCGAGGCTGGCATCGGGGGTTGCTGCGCTTCGGCCTCTTGCCGCGCAGCGTTCTCGATTGCCGCCAATTCTGTCGCTTCGTGCTCTGCCAGCCTTGCGGCCTCCGCTGCTGCAATCGCCTTTCGGGCTGCGCCTTCCAGCGCGACGAGTTTGGCGGAGGTCGCCGCTGCTAGGCCACGTTCCGCATCCGCTTGCTTGTCGAGTGCCGCCGTGGCGGCTTCCTCGGCCGCAACGCGTTCAACTTCCTGACGGGCGAGTAAAGATTCGGCAGTCGCACGTGCGGCGGCCTCTTCGAGGAGCCGTTGTTCGGCGGCGATCCGTACTTTGGTGGCGTTGTCTGCGTTGGCGCGCGCGGTTCGCAGCGCCGCTATCTGCGTCGAGAGCGTCTTCTCAGCCGCTTCCCGTTTGCGCACAGCCAACCCGATCGTCTCCGCAAATCGTACTTCCTCGGCCGCAAGCGCAGTTGCGGCCTTGTTCAGCGCAGTTTGCTTCTCGCGAAGCGAGTGTTCATGCGAAGCTTGCGCCTTCTGATCGGCGGCGAATGGCTCGCGGAGCGCACGCTCTTGTTGATTGAGCCAAGCCGAGCGTTCGTCGTTTGCAGCGACCAAAGACGCTAGTGCAGACGCTGTTCGTGCTTTTTCTTCATTTAGCTGCTGAGTCAGAGTTGCCAGTTTTTCCCGGCTTTGTTGCGCACCTTCAGCCGCCACAGCCTTGTGTTTGGCTTCGAGCGCATCGCGGCTTGCGATCTCAGTGGAGAGCTGCGCTTTCAGTTCTCTGTGCTGCTCGGCAAGACCGCTCAGAACTGTCTCGGATTGCGCCGCAATATCGCTCAGCTGTGATCGGGTCTTGTCAGATTCGACGGCGATCTGCTTGGTGACCGCAGCAATCGCCGCGCGACTAGCTTGTTCAGCCGCCGTGGCGTCCGCCAAGCGGCTAGCCTCTGCGGAATCCCGTTCGGCCAGCATTGTTGTTAGCCGGTTTTCCGCCTGCGTTTGTGTCTCCGCAGATAGTTGCGCTGCGGACTCAGCCGCTTTGCGCAATGCTTGAATTCGCGCCAGCGCCGCGTGCCTCGAGGCTTCAGCCTCAGCGAAGGCACGCTGCGCCACACTTGTCCGCAGTGCTTCTGCGTCAGCATTCGCTGCTGCCAGTGCCGTGGCCTCGCGCTCTGCTATTTCCAGTTGCGTTGCCGCTAGCGCGGCGGCCTCTTCCGCATGCGTGCGCGCTTGCATATTTTCGGCCTCGATACGTGCCGCCGCCGCCCGCCGTCTAGCCTGCTCCGCTGCTCGGTGCTCCAGCGTTGCCCGCTCCGCCGCCGCCTTCGTTAGTCGCGCCTCGGACGCTACTGTCGCATCCGCTGCGCTCTGCGCCTCGGCCTCCATCGATTGTCGGCTTTCGGCCTCCGTTGCGGCCATTTGTTCCGCGTGTTTGCGAGCGGCCACCGCGCGTGCGACTTCCTCGGCGAGCCTAGCATTCAGGGCGGCAGCTTGATCGGCAGCTGACTCCGCCTCCTTCAGCGTAGCCGCTGCATTTGTCGCCGCCTGTTCGGCGACAAGCTTTTGTTCAAATGCCTGCTGCGCAGTGAGCTCCATCGTGGCGCGCTCCCGCGCCGCGTCCGCCGCGTCGACGTCGGCCGTTGCCCTCGACAGTGCCGCAGCAGCGGCGTCGCGATCCGCATCGGCGCGCTTTTCCGAAGCAGATTGCACTGCCAACTCAGCGTCTCGCCGGTCATTGGCCATCTTGGCCACCGCAAGATCTGCGTCGCGCATTGCGGCAGCCGCAGCCTCTGCCTCGCGTTCGGCCGCTTGTCGCGCCAAGACTTCGTCGGCTAAGTGTTTTTCTGCCTGCTGTTGTGCAATGCTTGCTTTTGTCGCGGCCTCTGCAGTTGCGCTCGCCCCACTCGCCTCGTTCTTCTTGCGGCGCTCAGCTTCATACAACGTATGCACGCGTTGCGCGGCCATGCGCACCTCCTCTGCGAGCAAGGCGGCTTCAATCTGCTTTTCCGGCGCAGCGGGCGCGCCATCTTCAATGGACGCGGCGGCCGTGGCCTGCGCGAGCTTTTGCTTTCGAAGTTGCTCAGCCCGCTTTAGCGCTTCAACAAGTTTACTCATCGTCCGATTAACGCATTAGCTAAAAACGAAAACCGATTTTGCTCGACACCGTTGTGGTTTCGCCAATCTTTTCGGCTTCGGCTGAAACGGTCGCGAACGCGAGACGCGTATCGAACCCGACGAAGGTGCGGGTACGATTGACCGAGACGTCGGTCAGCGGGGTGCCAGGAGCGCTCGTCCTGGTGCGAACGGTGCCCAGGCCGATATAGGGCGTCACGAATAGCAGGGGTTTGGCGACGACGAAATCAGCGCCGAACGAACGAACGCTGACGCTTGAAGAGCCAAACTCTTTGTTGGCGGTCAGCCGCACGGTCGCCCCGGGGGAGATGGTGCCCGGTTCAATGACTTGGTACCGGAGGATGCCGCCGATCGTCTGCGCCCCAGTGTTGCCCAAGATGCCGATACTTGCCCCGACATCCA
>JAYVUH010000423.1:0-2756 GCA_043788115.1 Burkholderiales bacterium | reverse complement strand
GGGCCGCCGCACCGCCGGGGATCGGATGCATCATCGGTGTTTCGACTTCCAGATAGCCAGCGGCCACCATGAAGGCGCGAATCTCCGAAACAACTTTCGAGCGCGTCTCAAACGTACGTTTGACTTCCGGATTGACCATCAAATCGACATAGCGCATGCGGTAGCGCTGCTCAGTATCGGTGAGCCCGTGAAATTTTTCCGGGAGCGGGCGCAGCGATTTGGTAATGAGTTGTACGGCGGAAACGTTGATCGACAGCTCGCCCGTCTTAGTTTTGAACATCACACCCTGTGCGCCGACGATGTCGCCCATGTCGTAGTGTTTAAATTCTTCGAGCGCCGCTTCGCCGACGCCATCGAGATTCACGTAGAGCTGGATACGGCCCGATGCATCCTGAATGGTGGCAAACGACGCCTTGCCCATGACGCGCTTCAACATAATGCGGCCGGCAACTTTCACCTGCGGCGACTTGTTGGTTTCCAGCTCTTCCTTGGTGCGCTTGCCGTACAGCGCGTGCAAGTCGATCGCAACGTTTTGCGGCCGGTAGTCGTTGGGGAAAGCATGGCCGCCGGTTTTCTCGCGGATGGCAGCGAGCTTTGCGCGTCGTTCGGCAATCACATGGTTTTCGCTTGCGGCCGGATTGTCGTCGGCCGGTGCGGCGGTGTTGTTTTGATCAGTCATGTTTATCTACCCAAAGTCCTACGGTGCCAGCCAATGGCTCTCAAGTACGCCATCTGGCCAACGAAATTGTGCGCGGCGGTTGCCGCACAGATTCAAGTACACCCAATCCAACGTCTCGATTTCAATAGTTAGAAGGCAAAAATGCTCACGTGCAACGGCTGCGGCAGCGTCATCAACACGCAGCGCCAGCGGCGGCACGTAGCTGTCTGGTTCCCCGATGGTGGTGCCGGGAGCGTCCGGCTGCGCATACGCCACCCGCGACTGGTCTCGCATACTGGCCCAGACGTTTTCGGCAAGTGCCGAGTAGCGGTCGAGCGTGGCGAAGCCAGATAGCCGCACCTGAATCTTGTCCCAGGCGCTGTAGGCGAGAACTGAGACGTGCGGTAGCTGGGCAAGTTCCTGCCATTTCTGCGAGCGTGCGTCGGTGTTGAAGCGTAGCGTGCGTTTGATCGGATCAACTTTGCGTAACACCATGGTGCGCTGCTGCGGCGCTCCATCGACGCCGATGCTGGCCACCGCCAGCGCGTGAAACGCTGATCGTCGATCAGTCGTGCCACGTTGTAGCAGCGACCACGCCATCGACAGCGACGCATCAAGATTGTTGTAGAAGGGCGGAATGACGTTGGCGGGTTCAGCCGCCTGTACGGTTTCGAATGTATCGGTCATACCATCCTGCGTTACACACCTTGCTTCAAGCTGGCTTCAATGAACGGGTCGAGATCTCCGTCGAGTACTTTTTGCGTGTTGCTGATTTCAACGTTGGTACGCAAATCCTTGATACGCGATTGGTCGAGCACATAAGAGCGGATCTGATGCCCCCAGCCGACATCGGTCTTGGTCGCTTCGAGCTTATCTTGTTCGGATTGGCGCTTGCGAATCTCAAGTTCGTAGAGCTTAGATTTGAGCATCGCCATCGCCTCGGCTCGGTTGCGGTGCTGCGAGCGATCATTCTGACACTGCACCACCACGCCGGTCGGGGCGTGGGTGATGCGCACCGCCGAATCCGTTTTGTTGATGTGCTGGCCACCCGCACCGGAGGCGCGAAAAGTATCGATACGCAAATCCGCCGGATTGATTTCGATTTCAATCGAGTCGTCGATCTCAGGGTACACAAACAGAGAGGCAAACGAGGTGTGGCGCCCGCCAGAGGAATCAAACGGTGATTTACGCACTAAACGATGTACTCCTGTCTCTGAGCGCAGGTAGCCGTAGGCGTATTCGCCAGTGACTTTGATCGAGGCGCTTTTGATGCCGGCGACTTCACCGGCGGACTCCTCGAGAATCTCGGTCTTGAAGCCTTTACGTTCGGCGTAGCGAAGGTACTGGCGCAGCAGCATCGACGCCCAGTCTTGCGCCTCCGTGCCGCCCGCACCGGCCTGAATATCAATGAAGGCGTTGCACGGGTCGGCTTCGTGCGAAAACATGCGGCGGAATTCCATGTCCGCGACGATGGTTTCTACACTGGCCGTATCGGCAGCGATGGCTTCCAACGTGCCGAAGTCGCCTTCCTCCTTAGCTAGCGAAAACAATTCGAGTCCGTCTTTAACGCCTGATGTCGCGGTTTGTATGGCGTTCACCACGCCATCGAGCATCTTCTTCTCGCGGCCCAGCTCCGTGGCGCGTTTGCTATCGCTCCAGACCGCAGGGTCCTCGGACAGCCGGGTGACTTCTTCTAAACGTTCGACCTTGGCGTCGAAGTCAAAGATACCTCCGCAGTTCGCCCAAGCGGGCGGACAAATCGGAGAGGTGGTTTGAGATGGCGTTGATGCGGTCGGCTTCCATGATCTGCTTCTAAAAGTGATGTTTTGGTCAGGTGGAGATTATAGCGGAGGCAGCGCGCGGCCGAGGCGCGGTAGCCACACGTCGAGGATATGATGTTGTCGTGACTCAGGAGGAATGGATGATTTTTCTGCTGCATCAGTTCAAATCACTTCCCCCTTTGAAAAAGGGGGACCGAGGGGGATTGTAGTCCGCCAGATTCACGGGAAAATCATCAAGAATTGGGGATCGAGAATCCCTCCCAACCTCCCTTTAGTAAAGGGAGGAGCCCGCCTGCAGTAGATCACGCGCGCGGAAC
>JAYVUH010000422.1:0-2326 GCA_043788115.1 Burkholderiales bacterium | reverse complement strand
TGCGCCGTCAACGTCCGCGTCGGTCATGATGATGATGCGGTGATAACGCAGCTTGTCGTGGTTGAAGTCATCCTTACCAATACCGGCACCGAGCGCTGTGATGAGTGTGGCGATTTGCTCAGAGCCGATTACTTTGTCGATGCGCGCTTTTTCAACGTTAAGCACCTTGCCGCGCAGCGGCAGGATGGCCTGAAACTTGCGGTCGCGGCCTTGCTTGGCGGAGCCGCCGGCGGAGTCGCCCTCGACGATATAGATTTCACACAGCGCTGGGTCTTTTTCTTGGCAGTCTGCCAACTTGCCAGGCAAACCAATACCGTCCATCACGCCTTTGCGTCGCGTCAGCTCGCGCGCCTTTCGGGCGGCGTCGCGGGCCCGCGCGGCTTCGACGATTTTGGAACAAATGATCTTGGCGTCAGCGGGGTTTTCCTGTAAGTAATCGGATAATTTTGCGGCGACGACTTCAGACACCACCGGCTGAACTTCCGACGACACTAGTTTGTCTTTGGTTTGTGAGGAGAACTTTGGCTCGGGCACTTTTACCGAAAGCACACATGTCAGCCCTTCACGCATATCATCGCCAGAGGTTTCAACCTTGGCTTTTTTGGCGAACTCGTTTTCTTCAATGTATTTGTTGAGGATGCGCGTCATCGCGGTACGCATTCCGGTCAAGTGCGTTCCGCCGTCTCGCTGAGGAATATTGTTGGTGAAGACCTGTACCGTTTCACCGTACGAGTCGTTCCATTGCATCGAGACTTCGATGGTCATGCCGTCTTTTTCGCCGATCGCGTGGAAAATCTTCGGGTGTAACACCGTCTTGGTGCGGTTCATGTACTCAACGAACCCCTTGACGCCGCCTGCATAAGCGAAGTTTTCGCTCTTGCCATTTCGCTGGTCGATCAACTCAATCTTCACGCCGTTGTTCAGAAACGAAAGTTCACGTAGCCGCTTGGCCAGAATTTCGTAGTGAAATTCAACGTGCGTGAATGTTTCCTTTGCTGCTAGAAAATGCACCTCGGTGCCGCGCTTGTCTGTCGTGCCAACCGCGCTCAGTGGCGACACCCGCTCGCCATGCCGGAACTCCATCTCAAAGACTTTCCCATCGCGGCGGATACGCAACTTCAGCCATTCGGATAGCGCGTTGACCACCGACACGCCGACGCCGTGCAGCCCGCCTGAGACTTTGTAGGAGTTGGCGTCGAACTTGCCACCCGCGTGCAGCTCGGTCATCACAATTTCGGCGGCAGAGCGCTTGAATTCGTCGTCTTCTTTAATGCCGGTCGGAATGCCACGGCCGTTATCCGCTACCGAGATCGAGTTGTCGGTGTGGATGATAATTTTGATGTCGTCGCAATGACCGGCCAGCGCCTCATCAATTGCGTTGTCAACGACTTCAAATACCATGTGGTGCAGGCCCGAACCATCCGAGGTGTCACCGATGTACATGCCCGGGCGTTTACGGACCGCCTCGAGGCCTTTAAGAATCTTGATCGAGTCCGAATCGTATGCTGCTGGGTCGCTCTTCTTTGCCGGTACCATTTAATCCCTGAACTTTGCTTTTAGTGTTGTCTGCATTGATTGATCGCGGTCGATTCGCCGTCGCCATCAAGCGTTTATTGTGCGCGCTGAGGCTGCTTAAATGCGCATCGGCATGACGACGTACTTGAAGTCTTCGCTACCCGGCTGCGTGATGAGCGCGCTAGACATGTTCGCTTCACCCAACGATAGCTGAATGGTTTCGGTCGAAAGGTGGCCGAGCGCATCGAGTAGATAGGCGATGTTGAATGCGATATCCATCGGCTCACGTTCGTACGCGATCCCTAGGCTTTCTTCTGCCTCTTCTTGCTCGTTGTTTGAGCAGATGATCGACAACGAATCTTTGGTGAAAACGAGCCTCACGCCGCGAATCTTATCGTTGGACAAAATCGATGCGCGCTGCAGCGCAGATTGGAACTCGACGCGGTTCAACTGCACGTGGTTGGTATAGCCGGAAGGGATGACTTTGGTATAGTCGGGAAACTTGCCCTCAACGATCTTCGACACAATTTCGATACCGGCAAAGCGAAACTTGACTTGGTTTTGATGCATCGCCATGTGGATCGGGTCGTCGCTTTCGTCGAGCAATTTGATCAATTCGATTACCGTTTTGCGCGGCAATATTGCTTCAATCTTGGCGACCGGTTCGGCGAGCTGATACGACGCCATCGACAAACGGTGACCGTCGGTGGCGACCACACGCAGCGTAGTGCCGTCACACGAGATCAGCACCCCGTTTAGGTAGTAGCGAATGTCTTGCACCGCCATGGCGAACTGCACCAAACCAAGCACG
>JAYVUH010000421.1:0-3297 GCA_043788115.1 Burkholderiales bacterium | reverse complement strand
GTTCAGGAATACGCGACGGCCGAGCGCGTCGTAGACCACTGGAAACGTATTGCCGTTGCCGAAACCGGTGGTTAGCTGCGTACTGCCGATAATCGGCGGATCTTTGTCGAACAAGTTGTTGATGCCGACGCGCACTGTGAGTTGCTTGGTTGCCGCCCACGATGCTGCTAGATCGAAGTAGTCGCGCTTGCCAAGCTCTGCTTCCAAAGGATTGGTATAGCCGTTAAGCAAGGGGTTCGAACTAGAAGTGTCAGCCTTGACCTGGCCAATAAACCGCCAGGTCAGCGACACATCCAGATTCCAAGGCGTCGCCCACGTCGCTCTTGCCTTGTGGCGCCATTCCGGCGTTGGTGTGGTGCATACCAGACCATAGTAGCCAACGCAATCGTAGGAGCCAGCACCTTTGTAGGGCACAGTGTAGGCCGAGCGCAGATAGGTTCCGACAATATTAACGTTGAGACTGCCGTAGGATTGAGGAAGAGGCTGCGCGTAGTTGGCGCCTAAATCAAATCCGGAGGTGCCCGTCGCGCCAACGTTCCGATTGGTTGCGCTGACATAACCTTCCGGCAGCAGCCAAAGCGTGCCGAGGCGGTCGCGCTGAATCTGGCTGCAAAACGCCGGGTCGCCGGTGGTCAGACAACGGCGCAACGTGATCGGCTGCGGGACCGTACTGATGGTGTCTTCAACTTTCACGTCGAAATAATCGAGCGTGACGCTGAGGTTCTTGAGCGGCGTGATGACGAGGCCCAACGTTTTGCTCTTTGATTTCTCTGGATCGAGCGCGGTGTTTCCGCCGGTGATTGTCCCGTATTGTCCAGCCGGACTGTCTTGGATACGACCGTACTGCGCCGCAGTGACACCGGTACGCTGACACTGCGCGAGCGTTGCCGTCGGTGTGCTGGTGGCGCAAGGGTCAGCGGTATCGTTGTAGAGATACAATCCCGCCGGGGTGTAAAGCTCAATGAGATTGGCAGCACGTACTGCTTGCTGATAGGTGGCGCGTGTGCGGATTTCTTTGATTGGTGCCCATTCAAGGCCCAAGCCATAGGTGTTGGCTTTCTTACCCGTATCGTAGTCGGAATTTCGATAGCTTGCACTGAGACTCAATAGTTCAGCCAGCGGTGCACTTTCGATCAGCGGAATACGCACCTCCCCGAAGATTTCCTTCACGGTGTATTTTCCATCGACACCAGTGGTCGGACCACCAGAGCCGGACAGATCACCGGCTCTGAGCACGGCATCCGGGCTCAAGGTCAATTTTTCAGTGCGTTGCTCAATGCCAAACGAAACGCCGACGCCGCTCTTGGCGCTGGGCAGCTTCATCCCATAAGCGATCAGGTCAGCAGCGACGTTGAGACCAGCAATGGTTTGTTCGGTACTGCCAGTTGCGGTTCCGGGGATCGCCAGATAGGCGAGTTGCGCGGCGGTAACACCACCCAATGTCCATGGGTTGTACGGTACGCAGTTCGGGTCGCTACCATTGACCACCGAGCGGCAGGTGGCCACGCCGCCAACGTTGACCACATCGGTGGCCAGCTGAGCGCGGCTGCTGGAAAAGTAGTTGCGATTAGCCGTGGTGTAGAGCACTTTGGAGGTCTGCATGAAGGCATCGTAGTTCCAGTTGCCGATATCGCCCTTGACGCCAAGCACTTCACGGAACGAGGTATTGCGGATGTCGGAATTTCGGCCGCCACCTTCAACATTGCGACGCTGAATCACCACTTGGTTGCTATCGCCGGGGCGCACGAGACCGAGCGCGGAGCGCCAACTAGCCGATAGCAGTGGATTGTCAAAGTTGACCGTCGCCACGGTACCAAATAGACCGCCGGGTGCAATCTGTGCGTTGGTGCGATTGTCGTGGAACGAGAACTCAGAATAGAGATTGGCGTTCTGTGTGATGTCGTAGTTGACGTATGAATTCACCAAATACGCTTCTGAGGGCCTTTGGAAAAAATTTGCAGGGCCAAAGTTGTACTGGTCGGTTGCGTTTAAGTAGGGTCGCGCGAGGCCGGCGTTGTTTGCTGCCGTGTAGACATTACCCGAGGTCAGATCGGTAAAGCGTCCGGTGGCGCTGGTGCCCGAGCCACCGCAGGTGAAGCGATCGGGCAGGGTAGCGGTCCGGGCGGCAGAGGTCACAGAGCATGCGCTGAAGTCACGCTCCGATTGCAGCAGTTTGTCCTCCTTTTTGTAGCCAAAATAGATGGTTGCATTGCCCTTATTCCCCGCGAAATTCGATCCGAGGATGATATTGGCGTCGTAAATCTTGCCGTCTGAACTCTTGTCACCGGGCACCTTGAATTCGGCTGAGTTGGTAGCGGCGCGACCGCGAATAATATCGGCGATGCCGGCGGCATTTTGTTGCTTGTGGTTGTAGAAACTTTGGTTAACCTCAACCTGAACACCTTCAAACTTATTGTTCATGATGAAGTTCACGACCCCCGCCACAGCATCGGAACCGTATACGGCACCCGCGCCGCCGGTGAGAATTTCGACGCGCTTGATCAAGGGTGCTGGAATCTGATTTAGGTCCGCTGCGGTGCCGGTATTGGTGCTGCCTGCGGGCGTCCCTGCTGGCATGCGACGACCGTTGACCAGTACCAATGTGCGCGGCGCGCCGAGGCCACGCAGGTTCACGGTGGCCGTGCCAGTGGCAGCGTTGGATACCAGCGCACCCTGTGCGGCGAACACTTGCGGTAAATTGTTCAGCAGACTCTCCACTGAGCGCAGACCGTCAGTCTTGATCGATTCTGCGTCGATGACGGTAACCGGACTCGCGCCTTCCAGATTTGCCGCCGGGATGCGCGAGCCAGTGACTTCGATGCGCTCGACGGCTTGCTTGCCGGGTGTTGGTGCCGATGCCGTTGCTTGCTGTGAGAACGCGGGCATTGAAATGATCGTCAAAGATGCCGTTGCACCAAAGATGCCGGCACGCAACAACTGCTGTTGCAGCGCGTTGATTTTTATTTTCATTTGTCTCTCCAATGTGGTGGTTTACTTGCTGGTGGGGTTGGATTTGTAGGTAGTGCAGGCGTGTCGGCAGAGGGCAAAGCGGCAATACATGGCCAGCGAGTCGAGGCATGGCGACAGTGCGTGGCTGACGCGTCTTAGCCTCGGTCGATGGGACATCGGCGCGTCTTGCTAGACGCGCCGCGAGGGTTACTTGAAGCGGTAAGTGGCACTCAGCGAAGGGTAGATACCGAGAGCGTTGTGGTACGCCGGGTTATAGCCAAGCGTGACGTCGCCGTTGACGTAGTCGAAGGGCGGCTTCTCATCGGTAACGTTCCGAACGACCAGTCG
>JAYVUH010000420.1:0-2249 GCA_043788115.1 Burkholderiales bacterium | reverse complement strand
GTCTCACCGGCGCTGAGCAGTGCACCGGCCGCCGGTGAATTCAGTACCGGCGGCAGCGGGCGCGCAGAGATTGTCACGCGCGTTGCGGCGTCGAGGCCTTCCAGCCCTGCCGCGTCAATGGCGCGCACCCGCAGTTGCAATTCACCATCTGGCAGGTCGGAGAACTCAACGACCGGCTTCGCAACGACGGTCTCACCGATCAATTGCTGAAACGCTTTGTCGAGCGCGACTTGGGCGCGATATGCCGTGGCACCTTCCACGGCAGCAAAACTAACGGTGATGGCGGGTCGAACCTGCGTCTCCGGAATCGGTGGAAGCAGCGGCGCGGGCAGCAACTTGACGGGCTCTGAAGGCGCTTTGCCAGCTTCAACCACCGAGCCAAAACCCGCCTGGAGCGCCAATCTGCTAGCGGCTGCCTCGCTACCGCCCGCCACGCCGACCGAGCCCTCGATCACTTCGCTAAAGGCCTTTTTGCCAGAGGCGTCGCTACCGGCCCGAAACACGGTTCCGCGTACGCCCATGTTGGAGGTTGGCGTACGCACCTCGTAGCGGGCTGCTTGATTTTGCTTGGTCACCGAGGTTTCCAGACGCCCGCGCTCAAGCTTGACGACCGATTCACCGACACTGGTATTGGCCAGTTGGCGCGTTCGCTCAAGTTCGATGGCGGATTTCGACTGTACCGTGAGCGTCGAGCCGTCTGCCAGCCGGATGGTCACGAAGCCATCGTCGCCGGTAATAAGTTTGTCGCGCTCGTTGAGTTTCTGCCCCTGAGTGAGCTTGGTGCCATTGACATCAGCCTGGCCGCGCACTGACACCACGGTCGGTGCGGCTGACTCGGCGCGCATCGCGGCGACCGGAATCTGAATCGCATGGGCGATCGGTATCTTGACCGGATCGACCGTCGGGTTGTATTTGGTCAGAACCGCCCAGTTTTTTTTGTCGATCAGATAGCGCGCGGCCAGCTTTACAAAGGTATCGCCCGATTTGGCGGTGTGCACATAGATGCGTTCGCCTCCCGCAGCCAACTTGGCGGCGGGCTTTGCGGCAGCTTGCGCGGAAGCCACGCCGACGCAAATCAACGCCATAGCGATGCGGGCGATCGTGGTGTTGGTGGTGATCATGGTTAACGCACGGCGCGTGTAACCGTCAAGCGGCACGTGGCGGCGAATCACTTGATGTGATGTCTGGCTTTGGTTCAATTATTTTCCTCGGGTCACATGCGCGGAAACTTCGCGGGCTTGATTGACGACGGCACCTGCTACACGCCGACACGTTGACACACCGCCCTAAAAATGAGTTTACCGGAGCGCACGCTGTCGGCAGCGAGCCGCAAGGATCAACAATTGTCAGATCTCAATTCGCCGGGTCTGGCTGGGCAACGACTTTCTCAAGCCGGTAGCCGAAGTTGTAGATCGGCGTCAGGCGCACGCCTCGTTGCGGCCCGAAATCAAGCTTCTTGCGCAGGCGGCTCATATGCGTGTCGACGGTGCGCGACTGCACCTCGGCAGATCGGCCCCAAACGCTCTCGGTAATGTGGCCGCGCGAGAGCAACTGGCCTATATTTTGAAACAAAAACACCGTTAATTCAAATTCCTTATCGGTCATTTCAACCAACCCGCCATCGAGGCTTACGCTTCGATTCGCCAAATCAATGCGGTACGGTGGAACATCGATATTCGACACTTCTGCGCTGCGAGTACGCGCGCGACGCAACAGCGCTTCCACGCGTGCCAGCAACTCAAGGCGGCGGATCGGTTTAACCATGTAGTCGTCCGCCCCGGCGCTCAGCGCAGCGACAATATCGGCTTCGGTATCGCGGCTGGTAACGAACAACACCGGCGCGTCAATCTGTTGTTTCTCGCGCAACCAGTGCAGCACCTCGGTACCGGACAAGTCCGGAACATGCCAATCCAACACATACATGTCGAAACTCTCGCGGCCGGCTTCGCGGACGATCGCCTTGCCCGACGTGTAGTGATGAACTTTGTGACCCGCCGCTTCCATCCATTGCTTTAGCGCCGCCCCGACATCAACGTCGTCTTCCAGCATTGCGATTCTCATTGCCGATTCCTGATTATGGATTGCTTGTGTAGGCAGATCTTCTTAACTGCTTTGTCATTATGTCACTCTAATCACGGCGGTCAATGCCTGTGGTAACGCTTAGATTTCCCCTCTAAACGCACTACAGCAGCGACTTCATCGCCCCATCCAGACCCGCCACCGTCATCGGATACATTCTCTGCTCCATC
>JAYVUH010000419.1:0-6444 GCA_043788115.1 Burkholderiales bacterium | reverse complement strand
ACTTCCTTGAAGCGGTTGATCTTGTCGCCCTCGTCCTCGCGTGGAACGACGCGCATCGGTGCGTTGTCGAGATAGGTGCGATACACCGCAATCGAAAGTGAGTCGTAGTAGCCGCCGTCGTACTGAATGAAAGTCGGTACACGACGCAAGATGCCGTCGAAGTCGATGGCGGGCAGGATATGCCCGGTGGCCGCGGCATTTTTCTGAAACTCCGGCAGGTTGCCACTGAAGCCATCGATCGTCAGTGAGACGAACGGACGATTGCCGAACGACGTTTGTAAAAAGGTCGGTGGTGGCAGAACGCCAAGTTTCAAGGATTCGAGCGACTTGCTGCGATCATTCGAACCGGCAAAGGCGAGCACGACCGGATACTTTTTGATCGTATTGGCAAACAGTTGGTCATAGTCGAGTGTTGGGCGTAGTTCGCGTAGTTTCCCTTGAAAGTCTCCGCTGTTCTTGAACGGGCCCCTAGCCAACTCTTCGAGTTTTGCGAGACCGGAACTGGTGTCGGGCTCGGTAAAGAGCACATCGAATCCCATGACCTTGAGCTTGTATTTGTCGAAACTATTCTCTAGCAACGCCACCCACCGGTCGCGCGCCAGCGGCCAGCGGCCCTCGGTGGCAAGGGTTCGTTCGTCCACGTCGATGATGACAATGCGCGGATCGACCTTATTTGGCATGGTCGCGCGCAGCTTGGTATCGTAGGCCTGCCACTCGATGTTCTGCAGGAACTTGAGGGGCTCGTTAAAGACATAGAAGGCACCGAACAGAAACACCAAGCTGAGACCGAGGGTCGCGCGGAACACGGCATTTACTGACGAGAAATAGTGCTTCCAGAGCGCTTTCAGTTTTTCCATTTGGGCCTCGCCAGATTGGTGCCTTGCGTTTGCCGCGCAAACGTCCTCCAGCACCTTATGTATGGTGGCATATTCTGCCACACGACTGAACCCACAACAGCATCGCCCTGTGAAGCGGGCGTTATGGTTGGTATGCCCGAATATGATCCAGCTTCGCCGCGTATAAGTCGCGCTTTTTGAGCGTGGTGCTGAATTCGATGGCGGTTGATAAATGCTCGCCCGCCCGTTTGAGTTTACCCAGCCCGACCAGCGCGCGCGCCTGCCAGAAGTTGACCTCGTCATTGAACGGGTCGCGCGCCAGTTCGAGCGCGAACGCGTCGCGCGCCGACGGATAGTCGCCGACTTGCATATATTGCAGGCCGCGGTTGAACGAGGCAAACGGCACCTGCAGCCCGGATCGTGTCAGTGAGGCCAAGCGCGCGTGCATCTGTAACGCCTCGGCCGATTTGCCTTGCGCTTCAAAGACGGTCGCCAGATTTGAAATCGCTTTTGTGTTGTACGGGTCGGCAGAAATCACACGGCCAAAGGCGATCGCAGCATGGTCGAGTAACCCGTGGCGCCGATAGATGACACCGAGCGTGTTGTAAGGGGCTAGAAACCGGGCGTCATTGCGGATTGCCTCGCGCGCCCACCAGTAAGCGTCGTCGATTTGGCCGTCCGCCAGTGTCTCAACCGCGCGGTTATTCATGTACATCGCCACCACGGTGTTCTCGCTGATCGGCCAACTGCGTTGACCGACGGTGGCTTCGACTGGAAAGAAATCGACCGTCAGCGGCACATATTGGTTGCGCACGTCGAGTAGTGTGGCCCGCCTTTTGCCCAGGGTGACGTTGACGTGGCCGATGGCGAACACCATCCCTTCACCGCGCCCCCAGGTCTCGTTGACGTCGATGCTTTGGTATTGCACGGCAAGGTCAAGCGCCTTGGCGAAGGCGGCGGTCATGATGACCAGAGAGAGACAATTGCCAGCCCTGACGTCAAAGGTATCGGCAGCTTTGCGGGTGATTGCAGCGTCGTAGTCGATACGCAGCGCGCGACCGTCATACAGGGCGTCGATCAGTTCACGCTGGTAACGTTTGGCGCGGCCGTCGGCATTGCCAGTCTGTATGTTGGCGTCCATCCAGCGTTGCATGGCGGGGCTCACGTCGAACAAGTCGAGGCCGGATACAGGTTGCTGCGCAGGCGCGAAGGCGGCGTCCTGGAAAAGCCCCTTCTGATCGTCCGACACCGGCACGCCTGCACAACCGGCGACCAACACGACTAGTCCAACACATAGCCCGGCAAGCGGACGATTCATGGCAACAACTCCGTGTTGATGAAATCAGCGACAGTTACCCACCGCATGAGTATCCGCGTCCATTTCGGACGGGTCAAGACAGGTAAACTTTGTCGTACGGCTCGGGTTGAAGCCTCGACCTTTCCGCGCCGCCTGAATCTGCCTTTAAAACACACCGTTGACGCAATGATCAAGTCCATCCTCCGACGCTTTCTTGTTCTTTCCATCCCTGCCGTTGCGATGTCTTTGTGCGGTGCCGCCGCTGCTGCACCGGCAGTGCCGCCCTTGCTGCTTGCCAACGTGCTCGGTCCCAATGTAGACGTGAGCAAGTATCTGATCAGTGAAAAGTACGATGGCGTTCGCGCGGTATGGGACGGCAGCGTGCTCAGATTTCGCAGCGGGAATGTGGTGAATGCGCCGAAGTGGTTTTTGAGCAAGCTGCCGACCACACCGCTCGATGGTGAGCTGTGGATCGGCAGAGGCAAGTTTGACCAACTGTCGGGCATCGTTCGCAAGGTGGACCCAATCGACGACGAGTGGCGGCAGGTCAGCTACATGATTTTCGAACAGCCCAACGGTGCAGGCAGCTTCGAGGAGCGCGTCGGGCGCATTCAGCGGATCGTGGCGAGCGCGAATTTTGCGCCGCTCAAGGCGGTCGAACATTTCCGCGTGGGTAATCGCGCCGCGCTCAATACCCGGCTCAAGGACGTCGTTGACGGCGGTGGCGAGGGGCTGATGTTGCATCTGGCTTCTGCACCGTTTATCACCGGCCGCAGCGATGTGTTGCTCAAGCTCAAGCCGCTGGCGGACGCCGAAGCGATGGTGCTGCGGCACATTCCCGGCGAAGGCAAATATACGGGCATGCTCGGTGCGCTGGAAGTTAAGACGCCCGAAGGCGTGGTGTTTCGCTTGGGCACCGGGTTTTCCGACGCCGTGCGCAAAGCGCCGCCAAAGGTTGGCGCGACCGTCACCTACCGATACCGCGATGTGACCAAGAACGGCGTGCCAAGATTCGCCAGTTTTTTGCGCGAGCGGGTTGATCCATAAGATCCATCAGAGCTTCCCTAAATCCGACACGCCATTCCTTGATTAGGGTATGTGCGAGCCAAGTCAGTTACGTTTAACCCAGATTGTCCATTAGGCGCACCTACGGTGCTGCGCGGGTGCTAGCGGTTCATTTTCGGACATTTGTCACGCTCCTTCGTCGTCTATAGCGGTGCTATGGACTCCTCACGACCGTGCCAACTGCCTCGAAAATGACCTCGCCATCGTCCCGCGCCCTGATGGACAATCTGGGTTTAAATAGCCAATGAACGCGATCCATTGATAGGAGGGTTTATGTCACAACGATTCGCCTTTAGGAACTCAAGCGTGTTGGTCGGCGCGGCGCTGACGCTGGCATCCACCCTGGCGCTGGCCGATTGGGAATGCACCAAGAAAGAGACGGACGCTTCCCAGCAGCAAAAGGAGCTCTACGCCAGAGGCGCGGCAGCAATGGGCGCGGCCTTCCTACCTCCGCCTGAAGGCTGGACCATGTCGGTACCGTCGCGTAGCGGCGGCGACCGCAAATTTTGCGTCGATTTTAAGAACGACCCGGTCGTTTTCGGCGCATCCACCCGCTACACGGTCAAGCCGACGGCAGATGAACTGCGTCGCTATCGTGCTGGGCAACTCGCACAACGCCGCGAGATTGATGAGCTCGCCAAGCTGCCTGCTGACGTACAAGCGCAGGTCGATGCCTTGGACGCGCAAGGTCAGGCGCTGCGTAAAGAAGGGCGCGAAGCCGAGCGAGCAAAGAATCAGGAGGCGGCGAAAGCCAAATACGCCGAAGCACAGGATGTGGCCCGCAAAGCCTACCAATTACGCAGCGACTACAGTACGAAGACGCAGCCACAGCAGCGCGAGATCTACAAAAAGTACGAAAAGGAACTCGAGCTCAATCGAGACCGTTCGACGAGTGTTTCGATTGAAGCCAACGGCGCGCCTAGCGCAACCGACGCCCGCGCCGAGCGCATCGTGTTCGGTGCCGCAACCACCAAGACCAATCAGGCCACGGATAAACTGGTTCGCATCACGGTCAGTTTTGATCGATCGGCGCGCATTTCCGCCGCCGAGTTTGAGACGCTCAAGAAGCTGGTCGATCGCGCCAAGCTGCAAGCCATGATTGGCGGCAGCATTCCATCCCTGGACGATTCCAAAGCGGCCATTGCCCTACAGAACGAGGCTATTACCCAGAGTAATGCTAAGGCACGTGAACTGGAGAAGATGGTGGAAAACGAGGCGCGCAGCGCGGCGGAAGCCGAACAGATCGCCAAGCGTAAGTCGGCAGAGACGGAGAGGGCGGCCGCCAGTCCGGCCAAATCGGAGCAGGCCGCAAGCACGACCGCGAGTCCCGTAAAGCCGGAGCAACCGGCAGCCACTGCCGCTGCACCCTCGGCAACACCTGCCAAACCCGTCCCACCCCCTGCCTCGGATCCAGTCAAGGACGCCAAGGACACCGTCAACAAACTAAAAGGGCTGTTCGGCCGTTGAGTGGTGGTCCGCACGCCGCACTATCTTTTGGCTTCGCTAACCGCAGATACGACTGATGGCTAAGTACGTTGCCCTGCTTCGCGCTGTCAACGTTGGCGGTGCGGGCAAGCTGTCGATGGCAGATTTGAAAGCGATGTGTGAGCACATCGGCTTTGCAAACGTCCGCACCTACATCGCGAGTGGCAACGTTGTGTTTCAGAGCAGCCTGTCGGCCGCCAAGGTAAAAGCGTATCTGGAGGAGAGCCTTCTCGATTACGCGGACAAGCCGGTTGGCGTGGTGATTCGTAGTGCAGCGGAGATGGCCGGCGTGGTTGACGGTAATCCCTTTCCGCGCGCGGAAAAGAATCGCGTGATCGCAATGTTCGTAGATGAAGTGCTCGACGCGCAGGCGATCGCGCTAGTGTCTGGGATGGCGAATGAGAAGATCGCGCTTGGGGTCGGCCAGTCGTCGGGGCGCGAAGTCTACGTGCATTACCCAGACGGTCAGGGGCAGTCTAAGCTCAAGATAATGGCGACTAGGACGGGCACCGGGCGGAATATAAATACGGTGGCGGTGCTCGCGCGCATGGCTGGGGAGTAGATTTGTGGTGTGGCTTGGTGGAGCCGGGCGGAATGTGTTCTCACAGGAGCCTCGCGCGTAGCATGGCGCTCGGACTTCGGTGGCGGCGAGCGGTGCTCGCCGAAACCCCGCCTACGTCCCCCGTCCGTACCGGACGCGGTTTCGATTCTGGTGGAGCCGGGCGGAATGTGCTGTTATCGCTTTGAGCGATAACGGCATCCTTCGCTGCGCTCAGGACCGCACTTCCGTTGGTCGCGCGTCTAAGGTAAGTCCACTGGACTTACCTTAGACGAACCGAGTTGGCTCGTTCCCTACCCAGCGCAGACAACAAATAAATATGTCACCCGATGATGCTGGGTGGCGTTTCTGTTTGCAGTGGCGAATGGTTGGCCACGTGCCGACTGGCCTCCCGAGCTTATAAGCACTGGTGCGGGCTGCTGCGGGGTCAAGCGAAATCGCAGACAGTTTCTGCGTATTCGCTGCCTCATTCCGCAGCATCATCCGCACCTATCCGGTATCCCATCGCCCGATAGCCGCGCTGCCGTTTGTCCCACATCCGTAGCAGCGCCGGGTGGCCGGTGTCTACGAAATCGATGATGCGCACATCGGTCTTGCTCGCGTGCTCTCGGTGCAGCCGACCGGCGTACTGTTGCAGGGTTCCTTTCCAAGATACAGGCATCGCCAGCACCAGGGTATCCAGCGGCGGGTGGTCGAAGCCTTCTCCAACCAATTTTCCAGTGGCCAGCAGTACACGCGGCGCATCTGGTGGTAGTGCCTCCAACTCGGTGATCAAGGTGGCGCGCACTTTTTTTGCCAACCGACCGTGCAGCACAGTCAAGGCGGCCACTTTATCCCCCAGTGCCGCTTTGATGGCATCGAGTTGCTCAGTGCGCTCGGTCAGGACGAGTACCTTGCGGCCTTGTTTGTAGGCATTCTCGATTTCAGTTGCAATCGCCCCGGTACGTTCAGGATCAACCGCGAGGTGCCGAAACACATCCTGAATGCCCGCATCCGTCGGCAAGTCAATTTGCCTATGGAGTGTGTGGGGTATCACCGCCAAATCATGTGGCGCACTCTCAGACTTGGCTGCGGTGTGCCGCGTCGGCCCACACTGCATGAAGATGATGGGCTGCTGGCCATCGCGGCGGATGGGTGTGGCGGTCAGACCTAGCACATATTTTGCTTTGACCCGTTTCAGGATGGCATCGAACGATGCAGCA
>JAYVUH010000418.1:0-2023 GCA_043788115.1 Burkholderiales bacterium | reverse complement strand
TCCTGGCTGGTGTCTGCCGCTGGAATTGGATACCTTCAGTTGCTTACGCCGCTGGTCTTCATTGTGTTCAGTGCGTTGGGTCTACTGGTATACATGGGGTCCATGAGGTTTGTCACTGGCGCCAATTTCGAAGGCGCGCGCGGTCAAGATGCACAGCTTATCCTGACGCTCGGCCTGTCTCTGGTGTTGCAGAACCTCGCGCTCATGATCTTCACCGCAAAGCCGGTGATGTTGTCCTCCTCATTCGATGGTGCTTGGGATTTCGCCGGCATTTTGTTCAACAAACCGCGCACGCTTGGCTTTTTCGTGGCGGCGGTGGCCGTAGTCAGCCTGATGGCATTCCTCTCGCGTACACCCTACGGGCGTGTCCTTCGCGCAACGGCGGACGACGCCGGGGCTGCGGCTTACATGGGAATCAACGTATCACGTGTGCACGCACTCGCCTTCAGCATCGGGCTGGGGCTGGCTGGTGTCGGCGGAGCCATTCTGGCCAGCTTCTACCCTATGCAGCCTTATGTGGGTGAAGACTTCATCGTGCTGATGTTTGTCGCGGTGGTTCTGGGAGGGCTTGGAAGCGTAGGGGGCGCCGTACTTGGTGGCCTCGCAATTGGCGTCACGCAAGCGCGGACGCCTCTAGTTTTGCCGCTGGCGCTGCAAAATATCGGTGTGTTCATTATTTTTCTGCTTGTACTTTTTCTGCGGCCACACGGCATCTTCGGAAAGCAGGCTCGCGTATGACCGGTTCCGTTCGTTCCTGGCTCTTGCCCTTCCGACCGGCAGGACTGGTGACCGTCGCCGGTCTTGCAATCTGTCTTGTCACGGGTGCGGAGAGCTTTCACTACGCCATGGCGCTGGTGTTGGTATGGGCAATATTTGGAAGCAGCTGGAACATCATCAGCGGGTATGGCGGCCAGATGGCATTCGGGCACGCCGTTTTTTTCGGCATAGGCGCATACGTGTCGACTTTGTTGATGGCGCATTCCGGCATCAGCCCGTTGATCGGCATATGGGCCGGGATGGCAGTGGCGGTGGCCATGGCGCTGCTGATTGGCTGGCCAACGTTTCGTTTAAGCGGCGTTTATTTCTCGCTCGCCACGCTTGCCTATCCGCTGATGATCATCCCTGTGCTCACTTACCTGGGCTTCCAGGAAGTGTCTATGCCTTACGTGCGCGCGGGCGGCGCCTGGTATCTACAGTTTTCTGAGCAGCGGCACTACACCTACGCAGCGCTTGCGATGCTGGCAGCCACGCTTTTGGTCATGTCGCTTATCGAGCGTTCACGACTCGGCGCCGCCTTGTTGTCGGTCCGGCAGGATGAGTGGGCGGCTGAGGCTGCAGGCATCAACGCCTACCGTACCAAAATGAAGGCCTTTGCCATCAGCGCCGCCATCGCGGCAGCAGCAGGGACGCTGTATGCCGCCATGTTATTGGTTGTCACGCCACACAGCGTGTTCGGCTTGGGAATCACCGTCAAGGCCCTTATGGTGACTTTGGTCGGCGGCCTGGCCACAGTCTGGGGCGCGCTCATCGGTGCTGTCCTTCTCATTCCTCTGAGTCAGTACCTGCTTGCTGAATACGGGGCGCAATACCCGGGCATCGACAACGTCGTGCTGGGCATTTTCCTCATGGTAGTTATCGTGCTGGCGCCTGAGGGGCTTTACTGGAAGGTGCGCGGCCTGTTCGCTAATCGCAGGTCCAGTTTCAGCGGGTCTGCCGGTATCGAGCGGGAAGCGCCCGGCCCGGTTGCCATTCCGTCTGCACCTGCAGCAATGGCCCCCGGTGAGCTTCTATTGCGTGTGCGCGGCATTTCTAGAGCATTTAAGGGCGTCACTGCGGTGAACAATGTCGACCTCTACGCCGCGAGTGGTGAGATTGTCGGTGTCATCGGGCCGAATGGCGCCGGCAAGACGACGCTCATGAATCTGGTGAATGGATTCGTAGTCCCAGACAAGGGCGAGGTGGAGTTCATGGGACAGCGTTGCACCGGAGACGCGCCCTGGAAGATGTGCCGTAGCGGCCTGGG
>JAYVUH010000417.1:0-3600 GCA_043788115.1 Burkholderiales bacterium | reverse complement strand
AGCCGGGCTTGGTGCTTTTGCCCGTGCCTTCGCCTGACGGAATGACGGGCCCCAAGAAGGGTGCCCGGCTTCGGCAGGCAGGAGGTCGAAGTCTGCTTTAGTTTGCAGGATTTTCTCGAACTCTTGGCGGCACAGAGTCATGCGGTTGGTTAGGCAGTAGCTAAAGGCGGTGAATTTGCGCGCCTTGATTTGGTCATCGCTGGAAAGCGTTTCTTTCAGCGCATCCTGGAAGCTCTTTACGGCTTTGTTGTAGTCTGCTGCGTCATAGGCGGTCATTCCTTCGCCGAGTAACTTCTCACCTGCGGTCAGCAGCTTGGTGGCCGGCGCTGGCGCGCTTCGCCCAGAGCGGCGCGCCTCAACATCAGCCTTCACGCTCCGGAACACTGGTCCCCACGTCGGATGCCCTGCCTCAGCGGCGCTCAGGTCAAATTTTGCATCAATCGCGAAGGCCTTTTCGAATTCCTCGCGGCAACTGCTTTCGCGGCTTGAGACGCAATGAATGAATGCCATGTGTTTGCGTGTATTGAGTTGCTGAGCCTGCGTCAGCAAGCCACTGTCCAGTGCGACGAGAAACCCCTTCATTGCTGCGTCGTAGTTGCCAGAATCGTACTGTTTCAACCCCTCGGCGAGGCTGCTGTTAGCGCGCTCTGATCGTTCCTGCTTGGCGACTTCATCAGGCGATGGTCCTGCTTGCTGGGCAGGTGTGGCGCAACCGGCTAGAACCGCGACGAATGTGAGCGTGATCAGGTGTCGCCAACTTGCCAACCATCTTGTCCTCATAGCGGAGCCTCGCATCGTTACTGATGGCACTTGCAAGTGGTTCATGGAGCCTCCCCGTGTCGGGTTTATTTGAATTGGTGCCGAATGTTGACGTCTTCTCGCGCTTTGACGTCGACGGTTGTGACCAACGGCGTAAATGTTGCATTGCGCACTTCAATCTTGTACTTGCCCGGCGGGAGTTTGTGCTGCTTGATGGGTGGCGAAGTGCCGATCGACTTGCCGTTGATCAAGACTTCCCCCCAGGGCTGGATCGCGAAGTTCACCGTTCCGAGCACCACCGGCAGCTTGGCAGGCTCTGTCTTCGGCGCGTCAGGTTTTGCAATGTCGGCTTTTGGCGCGAGTGTAGGTGTGCTGCCCGGGGATGCTACGGCCGGCGGTGACGCGGCGACCGACGCTGGTGTCACCCCCGGATTCAGTGACGGCGCTGCGGCCGTTGCTAGCGTAGCGCTCGTCGTGGGTGGCGTCGCGGCAGCAACAACGGCCGCAGCAGTGGGCCCCGTGCTCGGCGCCGCGCTTGGCACGTTTGACGCCTCTGGCTTCACCAGATCAGTCGGTTTTGTGATTGCGGGCGTTACAATATCGAGCTTGGGTGGGGTTGATTCAACCGGTTTCTTGATTGCAACCATGACGGCCAGGACAAGAACCAATGCACCGAGGCCGCCGCCGACCATCGTGAGCTTCCTCTTGTCTTGCATGAATGGCAGGGCGTCGGTGCCATCGTTCGACTCCTCGTTGGCGCTGTTTTGCTTCGCCGCTGCCGCAGCCTTCTTCTCCGCCGCGCGGGACGCCTTGTCGCTGATGGAACCGGCAGGTAGCTTATTGCGCGGACTGGTTGAGGCGGCACGATCTTCCATGCCTGATCTCGCCTTATCGAATGCCGCCGCAGAATCCCCGACAACGTAGATCTCGTGCTCCCGCACATGCTTGTCGGTGCGCGAGCCTTCGTATTTGAAAAGTTGTGCGTACTCTTCTGAAACGACAGACACCACATCGTAGTACGAGCGCGACACCACGACCTGGCCGGGGCGTGCAAAACTCATGATTCGCTGCGCCACATTGATGCCGTCGCCAACAATATTCGGTTGCCCGTTGATGTCACGAATCAGTTTGATTGGCCCGAGGTTGATGCCAATCCGCAGGAAGAGATCGCTGCCCGTGGATGTTGCATCTTCGGCCGGCTCTGGCGCACCCGGTGAGGCTTTGCGCAGCAAGTCACGCAGGTTCATGCCCACGAACAACGCATCCTCGGGATCACCCAGAAAGCTCAGCGCAACGCCGTCGCCGGTGTCGAGGATGATGCGTAGATCGCCGGCGATATCCTTCAGCGAGTCGGAAAGCAGACCGGTAAATTTTTCCTTCATCATGATCTGTTCGGAAACAGATTTTTTTGAGTAGCCGACGATGTCGACGAATACGACGCTACCGATGATGGTGCGGTTACTGTGGTCCATCACTGAGCTCATGCATTCCTCATGTGATCACTACCGCAATAGCTGTCATGCCTTGTGGAAGCGAAGGGATCTGAAATCGGGGTGAAAGCAGTCCAACAAATGCGCACCGTTTTCGCGCCACTACGCTGCGTCTGAATTTCTCAGAAGACGTTGCACTCGCGAATGACGTCGATCTTTGGTCGATTGGCCTAGTTTACCGAATTCTCAGGGTAAAGCGTGCAAAGCTTGTGGTGATGAGCCCGGCAAAACCGGGTGGCGCACAGATCGTCACATAACGCCGTAAACAGTCGCTTGCGACAGGCGGCTGTCGGCACTCATGAGCAATAGGAAAGCCGGGACCAAGGTCTCGGCCTTGGGTAACTGCGACGGCATCTCTCCTGGGTGCGTGACTGAGCGACACTGGCTCGCCACGGGGCCAGGGATTAAGACTTGCATTCGCAATACTGATTCGTGTTCCAGTTCGTCATTCCATATGGCAGCGGCTCGGTGCAATGACGATTTGCTGACCGAAAAGGCGCCCCAAAACGCCTTGCTAGAGCGCGCGTGCGTTTCCGATAAGAACACCACCCGCCCCAACGGCGCGCGTTTGAGCATGGGCAGACACGCGCGGGTGAGCGCCATCGGTGCCATGAAATTCACGTTGTGGTGTGCGTTCCAGCAGGCGAGGTCCTGAAGCGCTAGCGGTGTCAACGAGGCGCAATGCGCGGCGGCATGAAAGATGCCGTCGAGTCGTTTGAAGGTCGCATGAATGGTATTCGCCATGCCTTGGTATTCGGACTCAGTCGCCGTCAAAAAGTCCAAGCTAAGCATCGCCGGCTGCGTGCCACCCGCAGTCTCAATTTCGTCGTACAGCGGCTCGATCGTGGTGGCGCTGCGGCCGTGCAATACCACGGTCGCGCCATATGCCGCGAAAGCGAGGGCTGCGACGCGCCCCAGCGAACCGCTGGCGCCTGTCACGAGGATCACTTTGTCTTTGAGGCAGTCGGCTGCGGGTCGGAGGGTTGCCGGGATGTGGATGGGCGAGTCTATGGGACTATTCATGGGACTATTTTGGATGAGATTGGTCCAGAGTGTCGATGGCTGTGTCAGCGGCGGCGCGGCCATTGCGCACCGCGCCTTCGAGGGTCGCTGGGTAGAGGTGTTCGGTGTTGACTATATCGTCGCCAGCCAAGTAAATACGCCTGTCGCGGGTCGCACAGGGTAAGCGCACGACATCAGTAGTACAGGCGAAGGTGGCAAACTTTTCCTGAATGACCTTTTGCCAAATGGGCGCAGGAATGGCCGGGATGTGGCGACGAAGTTCTGCTAACACCACATCGACGAGAGCACTTTGCGAAAGTGCTTCGTGGGGGCCCGACGCGGAAATGAC
>JAYVUH010000416.1:0-4782 GCA_043788115.1 Burkholderiales bacterium | reverse complement strand
TTTCTGCTCGTGCGGGTACTTGTTCCATTTCGCCATGTTGCCTCCGTCGCTATTCAGGTCATGTAGTTTTGCATCAGATGGTCGAGGTGCGCTTTGGCGTCCCCGGTCAGGAACGGGGCGATCAAGGCCATAACTTGATAAACGCCACGCGTCAAATGCCGGGCGGGATCTTCGTCGGCATTCTTACGTTGGCGGATGTGCTCGTAGTTAAGCCAGTAGCTCGCGACCACCAGAATATTCTCAGCGAGTGCGTCGATTTCGGTAGACGAAGCACGCATCGCACGCGCATCAACCAACACCGCGCAGATTGATTTCACCGCGTCGCGCTTGTGGCCGATGATGATGTTGAAATGCGATTTCAGTTTTTGATCACGCGACAGCAGATCGTCTAGGTTGCGATACAGGAAACGGTACTGCCAGATCCGCTCAAACATCATGTGCAGATACAGCCACAAATCCTCCATAGCTGAAGCGGCGTCGGCAATCGGCCCGGGCGCGATATCGATCTGCTTTTCAAAGTCCGCAAACAGATGCTGGATGATTTCATCCTTGTTGCGGAAGTGATAGTAAAGATTGCCCGGCGAGATATTGAGTTCATCCGCAATATGGCCGGTGGTGACGTTCGCCTCACCGTGCTGATTGAACAAATCGAGGCTCACCTTCTGGATCCGCTCACGCGTGCGGGCCGAGCGGGAGGGCGGTGGCGGGTTTGGGGTCGGTGCCGCGGAGGAAGTAGCCATGGTGAAATGTTACACCGCGCGTTGCTGCTAACCAACTATGCGTTTCTGCGGGAAACCGGCACTGACGTGTCGGCGCAGTAGGAGTCGCTAACGTCGGCTACGCGCGACGAACTGCTCCAGCCCGGTGATGGCATCCGACAAATCGTGGCTGGTGGCGTGCATCCGCTCGTCCTTTGGAACGTTCCGGCTGCGCTTGAACAGGCTGTAGTCGAGAGTCCGGTTCTGATCGCGCAGCGCGTCCAGATTCAGCAAAATGCCGTGTTTGGCGAATATTGGCTCGAGTTCATGGCGTCGTTTCAACAGATCCAGACGCGTGCGCTGGTACGCATGCTCACAGACCCGTTTACGGCTCGCATACGAAAAGAGGTTGGTAAAGAAAATTTCCGCGTCGTCCTTGGCAGGCTCGAACAGAACGACATCACGATCCTCGTACTGCGTGACATATTTCTGCAAGCCGACATGCATGCGCGAATGAATGATGGCGCGGAATGTCTGCGATAGCACCGTAAGTAAGCCACCTTCGTTGAGTTTTTCCAACTGCTTGCCGCCTTTGCGTCTTGCGTATCGCGCGTCGAACGGCACTAACGGATTGACGCAAATCACCAATTGCGCCCCTGCCTCGAGCGCTACCGACGCGTTCAGCGTTTTCTTCAGCGCACCGTCAACGTAGTGGTGTCCGTTGATCTCAACTGGCGGGAACAACCCGGGCAGCGCTGCGGAGGCTTGAACCGCTTGGGAAATCGGTATGTGGTCAAAGCCCGGTCCGCCGAAGCAAACCGAATCGCCGGTGTCGAGATCGGTCGCGATTGAATAGAGCTTCGTACCAAGCTTGCGGAAGTCATCCGTGCGACCCGGTTGGCTGAAAGTACGGTGGAGGAAACGGCGAATGGCGTCGTTGGCAAAAATTCCGGTCGGCAACGCGCGTGCGAGCGGCGCGAAGCTTTCAATCGCCGCAGCCTTCATCGGATGGCGTAGTTTGTGCGCCGCAAAGTCAAACAAGGCCTTCACCAAGAGCGGCGGTACCATCGTCGCACGACGCAGGTACTCGCGAAATGCCGGCCGCAGAAAAACCTCGGGCTTTAGCGCGCGCGTTTTGCTACCGCCGGGTTGGTCGGTTGCCTTGTTCTCGATAAACAACTGGAAAATTTCGACCGGGGAGAGCTTGTTGGCCAATCCCGCAGTAATGAAGCTACCAGCCGACACGCCAACGTAAACGTCCATGTCGTTCAGATCGAGTCCCTGCAAGGACTCGTCGAGCGCCATCAGCACGCCGATTTCGTACATCGCACCGAGCGGGCCGCCGCCGGCCAATGCGAGGCCCAGTTTCGGTTTGGCCGGTAGCGATTTACGGGTGCCGGGGTTTACGCGCAGCGGTCTGGCAGTGGGTTTGGCAGTCGTAGTCAATCGAGCCTCCGTTCAGCGTGCAGCGTCTCATTGCAACATCGATGGCGCCGTCTCGTTTTCATTTTTGTTGCAATTGCAAAAATGGGGTCCATCCGCAGGATGCACCCCATTTTCACTACAACATCGTCTGATGATTTCAGCGCGGTCGCAAAAATTTCGCCCGGCCCGCTGCGATTGCGATGATGACTACGTGACTACGCACGAACGGCGCGACGGTTCAACTGATTCAGCGCCTTTTGCAATTCCGCCATGCGCGTCTGCAGTTCGCGAACATTTTGCGCCGACGGCACGCCGAATGTATTGAGGGTACGGGCGACGCGCGTCTCGAACACGTGCTCGAGACGGGTGACACCTTCCTTCGCATTCGCAATGCTCTGGTCGATGGTCTTTGCCATGTTTTGCTTGATCGCCTTTTGGCTCTTCTTGGCGAACGCTTTGACTTCCATGGCGGTCGCTTTGACCTGACTCTGCGCGGCGGCAGCGGTCTTGCCTTGCAACTTCTTGCCTTCGCGCACGAACATGCCGGTCTTGGCCGACAACGCATCAGCCGCTTCAATGGTCATGCTGCGGAGTGCGTCGGCTTGCTTGGCGATGGCGCCGTATACCTTCATCGCATTGCCTTGCGCGCGCTCAAGCGCACGTGCACCTGCGCCCATGCCTGCCATTGCCACATTACGCGCACTCAGCGGAACAGGATTAGCGACCTTCTTGACGGTTGCCTTGGGGGCCGCTTTGGTTGTCGCTTTGTTAGACGCCTTAGTCGTTGCCGCGCGCTTGATAATTTTCTTTGGCATTTGAAACTCCTGGATAAAGATGCGCTCAACGATCAACCGACAGGGTGCCGCGACGCAAATAGGGGGTAACTACGGATAGAGTTTAGGGCGTGGGATTAGAGGCTTCACACTAAAGACCATGAAATTCTCATAGCGAAACCACATCACACTCGTTTATCCACGGGCGTTTCCACGACAAAATAGCTGGAAACCCGCACCCTATCTCGTGTTTATCAAAGAGTATGCGTGTGGTCTGCTGCGCGCCGTCCTACATCTTGTAACGGCACCTGCGGTGGAGGCAGGGTGTAAACCGCAGTGTAAACTTTAGTCAAGCTCTGTCGTCGCGCACCGATTCCCCGCAAGGTTCGACACAGACCAGAAGAATACTCAAACAACAACGATTTCGAGGAGCTTTTCCATGACTTACTTTGTCACTGGCGCGACTGGCTTTGTCGGCAAGTTTTTAGTGTCTAACCTGCTCAAGCGCGACGGAACGATCTACGTTCTGGTGCGCAAACAATCGATCAAGAAACTCGATGCGACGATCGCGTGGTGGGGGCTGGACGCGAAGACACAAAAGCGTATCGTTCCCGTTGTTGGCGATCTTGGCAAACCAAAGCTTGGATTGACACCGGCAGACATCACCAAACTAAGGGGCAAGGTCAAGCACGTCTTTCACCTCGCTGCCATCTACGATATGGCCGCTGATGCGGCCAGCCAACAGGAAGCAAACATCGACGGCACCCGCAATGCGGTGGAATTAGCCGATGCCATCAAGGCCGGCTGCTTTCATCACACTTCGTCGATCGCCGCGGCAGGCCTCTACGACGGCACCTTCCGCGAAGATATGTTTGAGGAAGCCGAAGAGCTCGATCACCCCTACTTCCGCACCAAGCACGATAGTGAAGCGATTGTGCGCAACGAATGCAAGGTGCCGTGGCGGGTCTACCGGCCCGGCATGGTGGTGGGCCACTCCAAGACGGGCGAGATCGACAAGATCGATGGCCCGTACTATTTCTTCAAGCTCATCCAGAAAATGCGCAAGACCCTACCGCAATGGATGCCGACGGTGGGCATCGAAGGCGGTCGTATCAACATCGTGCCGGTGGACTACGTGGTGGACGCAATGGACCACATCGCGCACAAGAAAGGGCTCGACGGTGCCTGCTTTCATCTGACCGACCCGGAGCCAATGCGCATCGGCGAAATCCTGAATATGTTCGCCAAGGACGCTCACGCGCCGCAGATGACCATGCGGCTCAACGCCAAGATGTTTAGCTTCATGCCGGAATATGTTCTACAGGGCCTGATGTCGGTGGCGCCGGTGCGCCGCGCGCGCAACCAGATTCTGGCGGACCTTGGTATCCCGAAGGATGTGTTTACCTTCATTTCGTACCCGACCAAGTTCGACAATCGTGATACCGCGAAGGCTCTCAAAGGCTCCGGTATTTCGGTGCCGAAGCTACAGGACTATTCGTGGCGCTTGTGGGATTACTGGGAACGCAATCTCGACCCTGATCTTTTCATTGACCGCACACTGCGCGGCAAGGTTGAGGGCAAAGTTGTGGTCGTCACCGGCGGAACCTCAGGCATTGGTGAGGCCACCGCCATTAAGATGGCCGAGGCCGGTGCGAAGGTCGTCATCGTGGCGCGCGACGCAGAGAAAGCAAAAGAGACGCTTGCAAAGATCAAACTCGGCGGCGGTTCGGCGAAGTTTTATTCCTGTGACTTATCGGATCTGGCGAGTTGCGATGCACTGGTTGCCAGCGTACTGAAAGACTTCGGCACCGTTCACTACCTCGTTAACAATGCCGGTCGCTCGATCCGTCGCGGTATCGCCAACAGCTTCGAGCGTTTCCACGATT
>JAYVUH010000415.1:0-6716 GCA_043788115.1 Burkholderiales bacterium | reverse complement strand
ACCAGCGCGTGGCCAACTTGGCGGCGCCCAGCCGCGCCAGCTGGTCAGTGTTCGTGTCGTCGGATCGAGCATCTCGCGGGGTCGACTCAGTTGGCTAGCGCGACACCAACTCGACCAATCGCTGCTCAAGGGAAGCGCCCTTGGGGTCGGTGAAAATGATACGGACGGCGAGATAGTTGTGATTTTTGGCCAACCACAACTCGGCCTTCGATTCGTCGGCTTTGGCGTCACGGGCATAGTGTACGGTCGCGAACTGGCCAGCGGGTGACGTCATGACCGGCTCCCCTTGCTTTACGTAGAGATATCTTTCTGCGTGTTTGCCCTGCGTCATGATCGTTGTGATGCGTTGTTCGGCCGGCGCGGTAATCATGAACTGGTACATGGACGACAAGCGGTCTTGTGTACCTTCCGGTAGCGCGAAGGTCTCCCGCTCAGATCGTCCACTCACGTCACGCTCTACGCGTTCTCGTAGCAACTCGTGCGTTTCCCAGTTGAAGCGCGACGTAAATGACTTTGAGGTGTCGGATTTTCTGGCGCTCGAGAACAGCACAGGCACTAATCCGTCCGCACCAATTTTCCCTTCCGACAGATAGCTTATCTGTTCCTTAATGAGCGCGCTGAACGGGCCATCCGCGCGGGTAACGGAAGTGATTTTGTACATGTCCCCATCTCGCTCAAAGCGTTCGTCAACGCTGCCGAGAAGGATTCCGCCCTTGTAGACCTTGTAGGTCGCGCGGATCGATGTTGGCAGCGCTGTGCCCGCGCTCGTCTGGCTAAAAGACGGTACAGGCGACGCGACGCTCTGCGTCGACAGCAACGTGATCAAACAGAACGCGGACACCGCGGCCGCGTGCTTTGCGGCCCAAGGGGTTGAGGTCAACGAGATACGAGGTAGGCTTGAGTTGTTCATTCATGTCCAGGGAGCGCGCAAAGACGCATCAGCCCGAGTGGTGGTCGTGTCACCCATAACGCTGTTGAGCGCGGTTCGGACGACCTCAGCGTCCGACCCGGAGATAAATCCGACCTCGCCTGCCACCAACTTCTGCAGGACAGCCGGAAGCAGAACGTGTTCCTGCGCGAGCACACGTTCGCCCAATGAGGCCGCCGTGTCGCCTGCCAGTACCGGTACCGCTGCTTGCGCAATGATTGGTCCGTGGTCGAGCTCGGCGGTCACCAGATGCACGGTCGCGCCGTGAATCTTGACGCCGGCATCAAGCGCGCGTTGGTGGGTGTCGAGTCCCGGGAAGGCCGGCAGCAGGGAAGGATGAATATTGACGATTCGGTTCGGAAACGCGTCGACAAAGCCGGGCGTGAGCACGCGCATGAATCCCGCGAGGACCACCCAATCCGGCTGATAAGACTCGATCACCTGGCGCAATTGGTCGTCAAAATGCTCGCGCGAGGCATACAGCTTGTGATCGACCACTGCCGTGGGAATGCGGGCACGTTTGGCGACTTCAAGGCCGCCAGCGGACGCTCTGTTGGAGATCACGGCGCTCACGCGCAAGGGCAACCCTGCGTGCAGTATCGCCTCCATGTTGGAGCCACGACCGGAAATCAGAATGACGATATTGGGCATGATTCGAATTCAAGAGTCCTTGCTGGACGGGCGGTTTCGGGCAATATTGTCTGAAAAAGCTCGCCAAATATAGAGTTTGCCAATCGTCGCAGCGGCACTAGCAAACAATAGTCTGTGGCTCGTTACCCTCGCGTAGGCGGACTTCTCCGACCACGAACACGCGTTCGCCAGCGGCTTCGAGTTCCGCCTTCGCGCGATCAGCGTGGCTGTGCTCAACGATGACAACCATGCCGATGCCACAATTAAACGTGCGTGCCATTTCAGCGTCATCGACATTGCCGGTCTTCTGCAGCCAATTGAAAATTGTTGGTGCCAACCACGACGCTTTGTCAATCACGGCGGTGACACCCGCGGGCAGCACACGCGGAATATTCTCTGTCAGTCCGCCGCCAGTGATGTGCGCCATACCTTTCACAATGCCCGTCTTGATGAGTGCCAGTATGGGCTTTACGTAGATGCGCGTTGGTGCGATCAGGTCGAGTGCCAGTTGCCGGTTATCGGGGTGGTGCAGATCGACGCCGGACCGATCAATGATCTTACGAATCAGGGAATAGCCGTTGGAATGGGCGCCCGACGATTGCAAGCCCAACACAACGTCACCGGGCGAAATTGTTTTCCCAGTAATGATCAAATCCTTTTCAACTAGGCCCACGGCGAAACCGGCGAGATCATATTCACCCACCGGATACATGGATGGCATTTCGGCGGTTTCTCCTCCGATCAGCGCGCAGCCTGCAAACTCGCAGCCGCGCGCGATTCCGCGCACAACATCGGTGGCGACGGCAACATCGAGCTTGCCACACGCGAAGTAGTCCAGGAAGAAAATGGGTTCGGCACCTTGCACCAGAATGTCATTGACACTCATGGCCACCAGATCTTCGCCAACGGTATCGTGTTTGTTCAGATGAAATGCAAGCTTGAGTTTGGTGCCAACGCCGTCTGTTCCCGAGACCATCACCGGATTCTTGTAGTGCTTGGAAACCTCAACGAGCGCGCCAAAGCCGCCGATACCGCCGAGCACTTCGGGACGCATGGTGCGCTTGGCAAACGGCTTGATGTTTTCGACGAGTTGATCACCCGCCTCAATATCGACGCCGGCATCTTTGTAGGTGAGTGGGGAGATTGAAGTCGATGACATGTAACGCCGGTCTAAAGGTTGGATTTCAATGTGGTGCCGCCCCGGTCACGGAGGTTCGGCAGGATATCGGTACTTCGGTGCGGAACCACGAGACGATGCCGCGACTTCATAGGGTTGGGTTGCGCGCCTGATAGAGTAGCTACGGAACCTCTGATTAAGTCCATTTCGTCGTCATACGTTGTTGCTCACATAAAAATATCTCCTTACATATCAAACATATGCGGCGTCAATATTTTTATGTTCGCGCCTAGTCTGACTTAGAACTGAACTTAATCAGAGGTTCCGTAGAATCGTTGCCGAGATGTTTTGCCGCCAACAGAATCAATCAAGTCGATCAACTTCTGAAATTTTACCGGATATGCGCTTTCCTCCTCACCGACGACCTACGCCAGTCTTTCTAATGCGCATACGTGCAAAAGCCGTGCCGCGTTTGCCGGGCTGGATCGATTGGCACTTCGCTTCGCTCGGATTCGCCGCACTGGCTTTCGGATTGCTGCTGTGGATGTTGTCGCCCATACTCGCGCCGTTTCTCGCCGCGACCATTCTTGCCTATATTTTTAACCCGCTCGTAAATCGGCTTGAGGCAGCCGGGGTGCCGCGTGGATTAGGTACGGTGCTGGCTGCGCTGCTGCTGGTGTTCGCCGTCGCGTTGTTACTGGTGATTGTGCTGCCGCTCTTCTACAAGGAGATCTCGCAACTTACGCAGCTTGTCCCAGGATTTCTCGAGCATCTGAAGGACAAAGTCGTGCCGTGGGTTCATGCGAAGCTGGGTATCGAAATCGCGCTTGACCCCTCCAGCTTCCGCCAATTTATGCAGGAAAACATGTCCGACGCCGGGGGAGTTGCCAAGCGCGTATTTGCGAGCGTTGGCAGCGGAGGGCTGGCTATCGTCGAGGTGTTGGTCAATCTCGCGCTGGTACCAATCGTTTTCTTCTACTTGCTGCGCGATTGGCCGCTGCTGGTCACCAACCTAGAGCAGATGATTCCGCGGCGTCATCATGTCGCTGTGACCGAAATTTCCACTGAAATCGACGCTGTGCTGTCTGAGTTCCTGCGCGGTCAACTGTTGGTCATGCTCATCATGTCAGCCTTCTACGTCACGGGTCTGTGGGCGGTTGGGCTGACGTTTTCCCTGCCAGTCGGCCTAGTGACCGGGCTTCTAGTATTTGTACCGTACTTGGGCGTTGGCCTCGGCCTCGTCTTGGGCACGATCGCCGCAGTGATGCAATTCGGCGATGCGCTGTCGGGCGTACTCTTGGTTTGGGCGGTGTTCGGCGCCGGACAAATCGTTGAGAGTTTCTTTGTCACGCCCAAGTATGTGGGCGAACGCATTGGCCTTCATCCACTTGCGGTGATCTTTGCCTTACTCGCGTTCGGTCAGGTGTTTGGTTTCTTCGGCATCTTGCTGGCGTTACCAGCCAGCGCCGCGATTCTGGTCGCCTTGCGGCACCTGCGTCAACGCTACCGAGGTAGCGACCTGTTTCTCCGCTGATTAGATCCGCCTAAGAACCTTTCAGTATCTTGATGGCCTCCTCGGTACTTCTGCGCAGCCGATTAAACGCGATGCCCAGTACACCGATCTCGTCGCCCGACGCCGGGGTGAATTCAGGCACCGAGAAGTCGCCGATCGATACGGCATCGGCTTGTGCAGCCATTTCGGCAACCGGCCGGACAATCATGCGGTCGAGCATCAGATTGAGCACAAAAAACACGGCGAAGAATACTGCGCCTAGAGAACTCATCAACGTCGTTAGCGCCAGTTTGGCGGTCCCAGTTACCTCTCGTTGGTCAATGGTGACGAGCCGGATGCGATCGGTACCAGTGTCAGATTGAACGACGCGCGCGACGACTAGCTTCTGATCGCCGGTTGGCGTGCTTAGGATATCGGTGATTTGCTTGGACGTGGCAGAAACCGCCTTTAGCTTGAGTACCACGTCAGCCTCAAGGCCTGACTGCGTTTCCTGCGCCGCAAATTCGCGAACGCGCATCTCGATGATGTGAGAACCGAGTGCTGTCGCGACGCGTGCATCGATATTGGCAATAGCGCTAACGTTAAGTACGAGGTTCGCGGCCCGCTTGGCGTCGTCGAGCGCTTGTTGCTGAAGGTAGCGATGGGCGATCGCACCGACCGTCACGAAACCCGCCAGAAAAATTGCGACCAAAACCAAATTGAACTTAAGCCGTAGCCCCATCGAAAACACCTTTGTTGTTGGCCGCGCGGAGCAAAACGGCCGCCACTCGCATAGCTCGTCGGTTGTTACTCAGGCCGCCAATTGCCATTGCCGGTCCGAACACTCATGAAAAAACTGTCACGCTCCTCTGGCGTTCGCAAATGGCCTGCGAGTCGTTCAAAGAACTCTCGGGAGTTTTGCGCGGCGCGGGCATAGCGCGACACCAATACCCCAGCCAACGGTCCGATGATCGGTGCGAGTGCCGCTTCCCCGCGCTGTAATAACTCTGGCGTCATCGGCGACGGGGGTCGGCCACCAGCGGCCACCGGTTCTGATTCAGCCGCCGCGGGCGCGTTGTTCGTGCCAGCGGACTCCGCTAGGATGCGGATGGCGGACTTCATGAACAACTCGCGCTTGGCAATGTCGTCTACGTGTCCCGCAATCTGGCGCACCAACTCGTTGGCGTTGGTCACGTTGCGAGCCGCCCGCTTCACCGTCGTAATCGAATATGGACCGAGGTATGGGAGCAAAGCCCTCGTCAACTCCATAAGAAGTGAGGCATCCACTGCGACGCCAGTATTGGCGGTAACCGTGTCCGAAAGCTGCTCTCGATCGTTTGCCATCTCGTCCGCCTCGGCGTCGTCTGGCCATGGTGCGGTGATGCCCGCACTGCCAGTGTTTGTTCTGTATGCAACTGAAGCGGTTCCGGCGTGGTGTATTGCCGGTCGCTCCAGTGCGAATTTGTTGCGCCAGTTTAGCGGAGTTCAATCATTTGTTCTATGCCGAAAATCACAAACATCGCCGTCTCAGGCAGGGCCAACCCCGCTGCGACTGCCGGGTTTGTTAACAACAGTCAAATCGAGGCCTGCGGCGAAATTGAGCATACGATCAATCGAGCGCTTGGCCCGCAAACCAAGCGCGGGGTCGACATGGACTTCGTTGGTGCCAGTCTCGAGCACATGCGCCAGATTCGATAACCCGTTCATCGCCATCCATGGACAGTGAGCGCAAGACTTACAGGTCGCCGAGTTCCCCGCAGTCGGAGCCTCGATAAATCGCTTCCCCGGGGCTGCGGCGCGCATCTTGTGAAAGATGCCGTTATCGGTCGCAACGATGAATTCGGGCGCGTCAAGTGTCTGCGCGGCGCGAATCAGCTGTGTGGTGGAGCCGACGACGTCGGCGAGCTCGACCACTGCGGCCGGAGATTCCGGGTGGACGAGAATCTTTGCCGCTGGATGCTGTCGCTTGAGCGATATGAGTTCCGCAGTTTTGAACTCATCATGCACGATACAAGCGCCTTGCCAAAGCAGCATATCCGCGCCGGTTTGGCGCTGGATGTAGTTGCCCAAATGACGGTCTGGTGCCCAGATGATTTTTTCGCCAGCACGGTTCAAGTGCTCGACGATTTTCAAGCCTATCGACGATGTGACCATCCAGTCGGCGCGCGCCTTCACCGCCGCGCTCGTATTGGCGTAAACAACAACGGTGCGGTCGGGGTGTGCATCACAGAACGCGGCAAACTCGTCCGGCGGGCAACCGAGGTCGAGCGAACACTCGGCCTCTAATTCAGGCATCAACACACGCTTCTCTGGGTTGAGAATCTTCGCTGTCTCGCCCATGAAACGCACGCCGCACACCACAACCGTGGTGGCCGGGTGATCACGGCCAAAGCGTGCCATCTCCAGCGAATCCGATACGCAGCCGCCGGTTTCTTCGGCAAGATCCTGCAGGTCCGGATGAACATAATAGTGGGCGACAAGCACCGCGTTCTGAGCCTTCAAGCGTGCTTTGATGGCCGCCTTCAAGCGCTCGCGTTCTTGCGGGGGCG
>JAYVUH010000414.1:0-2395 GCA_043788115.1 Burkholderiales bacterium | reverse complement strand
GCACAGTTGAACAGCCGAGCCTCAGCCTTAACATCTGACCGCACGGACCGCACGGACCGCGCCGAGCGGCGCCTGCTCGCGCCGTTAGGAGTTGTTGGGTGCATGCAACACAGTGCGTCGCAGGGTACACGGTGCCTGGAGTGTTCGCTGAGCGGGCGACCTCAGTCGCGAAGAGGCAAGTGCTTGCAATGCGGATACCTACGAGATTCACAAGTCGGCGACGGGCGCCGATGGGCTATTCGTGATGCACGGCACATATGTTGCTCCTATCCATTACGGGATCGCGCGTCGCGTAGGATCACCCCGGCCCAACTACCGTGCTCAAAACTCATGCGCTCCGATCCGTCCTACTTGGCGTGATCATCGCCACATCCTCCTCCGTCGCCGGCGCCCAAGCCGTCACGTACCTTGGAGGCGACAACAGCGTGAGCTCGTTTGCTCAGATGATCAACGCACAAGCAGCGGCCGCCAGTTTTCTCGCGGTGGCCGGCAGCTTGAATGTGGTCAATTTCGAGTCGGCGATCCCGGCGAACCTGACGATTACCGGCGGCAGCACAACGAACACCTCCTGCGGCGCCGTGTGTGGCTTCAACACCACGGCGTCTGGCCAGTATTTCAGGTTAGTTGTTGGTGGCTCGGTGACTTTCTCCTTCACCAACGCGGTAGATGCGTTCGGCTTCTACGTGAACGGCCTTCAGACGGACCTCGTGCCTCAGCAAACGATCGTTTACGTCGATGGCTCGTCGGTTACCCGTACTATCAACATGCCGAGCGCGATCAACGGTGGCGGCGCATTCATCGGCTTCATCGATTTCGGTCAGCTCATTTCCAGCGTGACATTCAACGCGACGAATGACGTTCTCGGGTTTGACGACCTGCGATTCGGTCGCTCTGCAAGCAACCCGAGCGACCCACGAACGACCGTTCCGGAACCGTCGACCTATGCGCTGATGGCGGCTGGCCTTGCCGGAATGCTCGCCGTGCGGCGGAAGTTCAAGAACCTTTGACTCTCGTGGACGACGATGCGGGCCCGGTACTTCGGTATCGGGCCCGCAATCGTTGTGGGTTCGGGACAGAGAACAACGGAACGTGCTACCGACGCGCGGCGTTCCGCCGCCGACTAGCTATTCCCAAATCGCGTAGCAAAGCTCTAGCGATTCGTCGGCGAGCGGCATTGGAGCTTCTCGCAAACCGCGCGTATGTGTGCGACGGGACCTTCACGAATGTCGCCGACTGACTCGCACGCCTCTCGGGCGCTGACTGCATCATTTCCTCGAGCGAATCGTCGCAGGTAAAGTTGATCGAAGGTGCGTACGCTCGAATCTTGTCGATGACGCTAGCGTCTCCGTCTTGGCCGTCGATAATGCGTCCGAGACATTCGTTGGGTGATTTATCCTCGAGCGTTTATGCGCACTGAATGCGCGCGCTGTCAGGCTCTGGTGGTGTCATAATTCCCCCGGTGAAGTTCAGTGTACTGGTCATGGTGACCGATGCGCGGACCTTTCTGCAGACTTTAGCGGCGCGTCGAGAATTATTCATTGAGCACTCGAGGCGCGATCATGCGGCGTCCGGCCATCGGACGTCCTCGAGTCTCGACCCGCCGTCGCGTGCGACGTCGCTGTCGAGCGGATCCATCTTCGCGTTGAGGTCTGCCAGACGATGATTCCCGACGTACGCGAACTCGCTTAGAGCGTACTGGTGCCGCAACCGGCACCAAAGCGCGGAACCCGCGAAGTCAGTCTGTCTCGCTGACCTGATTGACCTTCCGTGCATTGAGCGTCGTTGACACCACTTGTTAGCGCTCGAGGCTGGGGATTCCTCACCTTCATTTAGACTTGCCGCATGTCGCATCCCGACGAACCGTTACCCCGCGACCTTGACGTGGTGAGCGGTGACGCCGCGGCGACGGTGTGGTTATCGGTCTGCGTCTCGGGCGTCGAGATCACGCGGCGGTCGCAGAGCGAGACGGTGCGATCAGTCGGTGGCCACTGATTTCGGCCGTAGTGTGCCGCGGCTACGGAGAGATCCGAGGCTATTGAGAAGCACCCTTGGAAGTTGCCGTCGGTTCAGCATGGCCGTATACATCGATGATCCCATTCAAAACGTAGGTCCCCCGATGTGAGGTGAAAATGGCGGACGGTCTCCACGCGATGTTTCGGCGGAACGAGGTGGCGTTCGTGCAGACACACGATCTGCTCGTGAACCCACAGGCGCAGATGGGTGCGAACGCCATTCCCGCCGGCGCCACCAATATCGAAATGACGATGGCCGACGCCAGGATTGCGCCTCAGGTCGTGCGGCTGTCGAGCAGTGCCAATCGCGCCGACGGCTGGTTTAACGAGGGCTCGATGGCGGCCTATTTTCTGCCGGCGATCAACGACAACACGTCGATCGT
>JAYVUH010000413.1:0-2902 GCA_043788115.1 Burkholderiales bacterium | reverse complement strand
GCCGTGGTCTATGGCTGGGACCACTTTTCCGCCTTGCGGATCATCTCGTTCCCCGGAATCGACGCCGTAGCCAAGGCCAAGTATAACGGCCATCAGTTCACCGCCTTCGGCACGACCGGCTACCATTTCGGGCTCGGCGACGGTCAGACCGTTCTGACGCCAAGCGCAACCCTGCAGTACACGCGCCTGAACGTGCCCGCGTATATTGAAACCGGAGCCGACGCGCTCAATCTCGGCGTGGCCGCGCAGAAGTATCAGTTCGTCGAATCTGGCTTAGGCGCCAAGCTTTCGCGTAACATCGCCACCTCCGGCACCGAAGTGCGTCCGGAACTCCACGCCAATTGGCTGCACGCCTTCGGCGGGGAAACCATGAAGAATACGGCCGCATTCGCCGCCGGTGGCCCGGCATTCACAGTTGTGGGTCTCAAGCCGCAACGAGACACCTACGATCTCGGTGCCGGCGTCGGCGTCGGCAACGGCAGCTCTTGGACTGCCTCTATCGTCTATGATTACCAATGGCGCGCCGATCGCTACAAGGCGGAGCAGGCGACGCTGAGATTCGCATTGCAGCTTTAGGAGCGCGCACCCGCTGACTCAACCGCCGCCCATCAGCGATCACATATCGCGGATCACTGAGAGGCGGTCGGTCAAGTTTCGGCCATGCGATCCTGAGTCATCAGGTGCGGCTTGAGAACGATCAGACAGTCCCTTGCCGCCGGTCGAAATCAGGTTCTTCCAGCAGCCACCGCTCAGAACCTCTGCCGGCTGGACAAATTGACGGCATTAGTGAGATGCGATGACGAGATGCTCGCCAGACGAGGCACGTCGCGTCACAAAGGCGATCTGCCAATAGCAACCGCGCGGCGTCGCTGTGAGTTTTTCATCAATATGACTTAAATACGGTTTACCAGCGGTGCAGGATCGCGCTACGATGGTTCGTCGTTTGCGGCAGGGGAATGATTCAGATGAATGCCAAAGCAATGGTTGGCGTCGCAATTGCGCTGGGCGGCATTTTCCTGCTCGTGCTCGCCTACCGCGCATCAGGTTCGCCGGTGGATCAGATTTCAAATGCCTTCACTGGCCAGTACACCGACCGGACCATGTGGTATATCGGCGCGGGCATCATCGCCGTCATCGGCGGTGGCATGCTGGCGCTCTACAACGGCCGAGGCCGCTAAGCGGCATTCGCGGCGTCGACGTCCAGCATCGTCCTCAAGTGCGTGCCACACGCCGCCCTTACCCGTCCCGACCAAGCAAGACAAGTCAGCTTTCATCACCTCCGGCACGGTGCGCAGCACTGACAAGTAGGAGGATTGCCTGCTTTCAATCCCTGAGGCTTTAAATGCCCACTTCGAGGTCATGCATGAGCATGGCGATTCTATCCCGCACCCGAGTGTATCGGACGTTTGGGAAATTCACCGTCGCTTGACCGATGATGAGAAGGAGAAACTGGTGAAGCGTATTGATGCAGCCGCCAGTTCTTACGGGCGTTCGCGCTTCCTCGCCGAAGCGGCGAAGGCGAAGCTTTCCGGGAAAAGATAGGTCATTTCCTAAAATACGGCAGCATTTCCAGATACACGGGCGTTACCAACCCGCCCTAGTACCGCCATAGACCCACGGCATCATCGTTGTTCAGAAACGAGATTTCCGGAGGATCCAAAAGTGCCCGACTCGAAGTGCATCACCCCATCCCACCGCTGGCGGAACGCCATCGTCGGCGTGTTGTGCCTGCCGACCCTGTTTGCTGGCCCCGCCTTCGCCGACCGCGACCACGGCCGGGTGATCGAAGTGCGCCGCGCCCACCCACCGCACTATCGTGCCGTGATCGTGCCGCGCGAGCGGTTCTATCGTAATGTACGCGTGGCGCGGTTTTACGGCCCACGCTATCCCGGCTTCGGCTATTACTACAACGACAGGGCGGCCTGGGCATTCCTGGGGCTCACCGCCTGGAGCATTGCTTCCTACGCAGCGCTGAACGAGGCGCAATTGCGCGCGCACGAACAAGCCTTGGCCGAGGCCGCAACGGCGCCGATCAGCGAACCAATCATTTGGAGCGACGGCGGCGCGTCCGGAACAGTGACTCCAATCCGCGACGGACGCTCAGCCGACGGGCGTCTATGCCGCGAGTTCCAGCAGCAGGTGGTCATCGGCGGCAAGACCGAAGACGCCTTCGGAACCGCGTGCCAGGAACCGGACGGATCGTGGAAGATCGTGAAGTCGGCGCAGTAGCGATCGTCACCCCAAAAACGCGAGTGTGGGTACGCCGTCCACGGCCAGAGTGACGTCGTGAACCGCGATCACGTCGGTGGTGGACAAATCCCCATAGAGATGGGGAAACAGCGACCCACCGCGCGACGGTTCCCACTTGAGTGTTGCGCCCAATAGATCGCCTTCCACTTCCAGAACGACCAGATCGTTCCGTCCATGAAAGTGCAGACGCGCCGTCTCCGCCGCTTGGGCGGCCGTGGAGAAGTGAATGTAGCCGTCGCGTCGGTCGATGCCGGCGCCGGCAAACACGCCGTCCGCTTGCGCCGCGGCCCATTCGGGGCGGCTCACGATTTTATATATCCGCGTCACGAAGCAGTATCGATTTACACCATGACCAGGGCTTCGCCGGGGTCGTTGAGGATTTCGAATCCGGTCTTGGTGATGCGCAACATGTCCTCGTTGTGGCCGCCGCCGATGCCGATTTCAAGATAGGGCAGATCGAGCGTGACGGTCATGTTCTCCGCCAACACCAGTTCATCACGCACCGCGAACGGCACACCAAACCGTGACGGGTCGTCGCCATGCTGGAGTCCGATTGAGTGCATGACAATGGTCGGAATTTCCGGCGGCATACCGGACTTCACCATCGCCTCGCGGGCGGTCTGCTCGACCTTACTGAAGGGCACGCCTTCCT
>JAYVUH010000412.1:0-5007 GCA_043788115.1 Burkholderiales bacterium | reverse complement strand
CAGGATTTCGCCAAGGTGAATATTCGGGAGTGTCTTCTTTGCCATTTTGGGCCTGAGTAGAAATAGGGGACGTAGAAATAGAAGACGTACAACTAATATGCTCTCCGCACCGGGAGTCAGTCAAAAAGCTTCCCGATCAATTGTTCCCGCGTCATCGCGTGTGCGACGGCGACCTCGTTAAGAATTGCGCTCAGCGTACCGACTCGCACGGGATCGTGGTTCGGCACTGTAAGGTGATGCTAGATCGGATTTGTGCAGGTCAGACGGATATGGCTTCCGCTCTGCCGTGTGACGACGTATCCCAACCGTTGCAGGCTACGTACCAGCTCGGCCCCAGTAAGGCCGCGTGGCAACTTCATGCGGCGATCACTTCATCGCGCACAAAGTGGAGCCGAATGAGCTTGGGTGCGGCGCCTTCATCGAAGTGGCAATGGACGGCATCTCGCAATGCGCCGTGCAAGTCATTGGCGTTGTCGGCTTCAGTGATGATGGATTCGCCGAGCGCCCGGGCAACATAGCCACCCTCAGGTGCCTCCTCAACCAAAAAGACAATTTCAGTTTTCATAATCTTTCCTCGCTTGCAAGCCGCGAAATTAAAGGGGCCGTGGTCGGATTTTTCAAGCTACTCAACTGAAATCACTAACCGCTTGCCCGTCGCTCGCACTGCCTTATCCAGCAGCTTCAGCGTCGGCCAGTGGGTCGGGTCCCCGAGCCGAGACGCAGCCGCCCAAGAGGTATCCATTGCGCGGGCCAACTGCGCCATAGTCTTAACGTCCTTGCTGGTTTTAAGCGAATCGTAAAGTGCCATTGCCGCTTGTGTCTTTGCGTCGGGAAGAATCAATATCGCGCCTTTTTTTGTCGTGGGCGCGGGCAGCACCTTCTTGAGTACCAAGTAAGTTTCGAGCAAAAGCGATAGTACTTCAGAAGCATTTTCCTTCGCTTGTTCGAGCGTGTTGCCGTAAGTGAATCCCTCTTTGAAGTTCACGAACTGCACATCATATGTGCCGCCGCGGGACTTCTTTATGGAGGCGGGGTAAGCGTAGTTTTTCATTGCTGAATCCTCAATTACTTCTTAAGCTTTACGCCGGTAATGCGCGAGATATTGGCGAGGGTACCTTGGGAGATGTCCGAGGTTCCATGCACCGGCACGGGACATAACTGACCATCTTTACAAACCATGTGGTGCGAACCTTTGATCCGGACAACAATCCATCCGGATACCTTGAGAAGTCGTAGAACTTCTTTGCCGTTCATTTCAAATATGTATCAAAGATGATATATCAATATTGAACGTCGCTCAATCCGTCACCGCCCCCTTCGAGGCCGTCCCCACTAACTTAAAGTACTTCCCCAGCACCCCACGCGTATATCGCGGTGCAGGCGCTTTCCACGCAGCGCGACGTCGCGCAATCTCAGCCTCATCCACATTCAACTGAATCAAGAGCTGAACCGCATCAATGGTGACGGAGTCACCCTCGTGCACCAACCCAATCGTGCCACCCACAAACGCTTCCGGTGCCACGTGCCCCACCACCATGCCCCATGTGCCACCGGAGAATCTTCCGTCGGTAATGAGGCCGACTGTTTCACCGAAGCCCTTGCCGATCAAGGCTGCCGTCGGCGCCAGCATTTCGCGCATGCCGGGCCCGCCTTTGGGGCCTTCGTAGCGAATGATCAACACGTCGCCGTGGTTGATTGTGTCGGCCATGATCGCGTCCATGGCCTCGGGCTCGGAATCGAACACGCGCGCAGGCCCGGTGATGACGGGGTTTTTGAGGCCGGTGATTTTTGCCACGCAGCCTTCGGTCGCCAAGTTTCCTTTGAGAATGGCTAGGTGGCCTTCTTTGTACATCGGATTGTTGTAGGGGCGGATAACGGGCTGGTCCGCATTTGGGTAACTCGGCGGTGTGTCGGGGATGTCCTTCAACATTTCCGCAATCGTCTTGCCGGTGATGGTGATGCAGTCGTCATGCAAGAGGCCCGCATTTAGCAGCATCTTCATTACCTGCGGCACGCCGCCCGCTTGGTGCAAATCGACGGCGACATATTTGCCGGAAGGCTTTAAGTCACAGAAGACACCCACCTTCTTGCGCACCCGCTCGAAGTCGTCGATGGTCCATTCGACATCGGCCGCGTGGGCGATCGCCAAGAAGTGCAGCACCGCGTTGGTCGAGCCACCGACGGCCATGATGACGGAGACGGCGTTTTCGATTGATTTGCGGGTGACGATATCGCGAGGGCGAATGTTCTTGGCCACCGCTGCAACCAACACGCGGCCAGATTCGGCGGCGGAGACGCGCTTCTCGTCGTCTTCCGCGGCCATGGTGGAGGAATACGGCAGCGACATCCCAAGCGCCTCGAACGACGACGACATCGTGTTGGCGGTGTACATGCCGCCGCAGGCGCCCACACCGGGAATCGCTTGACGTTCGATGCAACCAAAATCTTCCGACGTCATCTTGCCCGCGTTAAATGACCCCACCGCTTCGAATACGCTGACAATCTGCAAGTCTTCGCCCTTGTGATGGCCGGGCTTGATGGTGCCGCCGTAAACAAAAATCGCGGGGATATTCATGCGGCAAATGCCGATCATTGCACCCGGCATATTTTTGTCGCAGCCGCCGATTGCCAACACGCCATCCATGAATTGCGATTGGCAGGCGGTCTCGATGGAGTCCGCAATCACTTCACGCGACACCAACGAATACTTCATGCCCTCGGTACCCATCGAGATGCCGTCAGTGACGGTGATGGTGCCAAACATTTGTGGCATGCCGCCCGCCTCACGAATCGCCGCGTCAGCCGCATCGGCCAGCGGTTGAATGCCGGCGTTGCACGGGTTCATGGTGCTGTGGCCGTTGGCGACACCGATGAATGGCTTGTTGAAGTCGGCATCTTGATAGCCGATGCCGCGCAGCATGGAGCGGTTTGGTGCGCGTTCATTGCCCTGAGTGATGGTAAATGAGCGGTATTTGGATGTCGTCATGATTTTTTGCAGGGTGGTCGGGTAAAGTTGTGATTGATTGTACCGGATGCATTGTGCATCCTTGCTTTTGGAGACGTCATGAAAAAATTCATCGCCGCCCTTGTTGGGGTAATTTCGTTCGCTGCCGTCATGGGCCCCGCAGCCGCGCAGTATCCGAATAAACCGATTCGCCTGTTGGTGCCGTTTGCGCCAGGCGGCAGTTCAGAGATCGTGTCCCGCTCTTTCGCGGCCGAAATGTCGAAAGTGCTCGGACAAAACGTCATCGTTGAAAACAAGCCCGGCGGTGCTGGCAATATCGCGATGGTTGAGGCCAAGGGCGCACCGCCTGACGGCTACACGATCATTCTCGGCCATATTGGTACGCTCGCATTCAATCCGGCGATGTTCCCCAAGTTGCCGTATGACCCGGTCAAAGATTTCATCCCGGTGACGTTGCTGGCAAAGGTGCCGAGCTTGCTGGTGGTGAACGCGGAAAAAGTACCGGCCAAGACGTTGAAAGAATACGTCACGCTCGCCAAAGGCAAGCCCGGCAGCATCAACTACGGCTCAGCGGGTAACGGGAGTTCCGGCCATCTTGCAATGGCGTATCTGAATCAAACGGCGGGCATGGATACACAACACGTTCCGTACAAGGGCACCGGGCCAATGTTGACGGACCTGTTGGCTGGCAGACTTGACGCCACCTTCACCGGTGCGCCGCCGCTGATGGCGCACGTCAAGGCAGGCACCCTGCGCGCGCTCGCCATCGGCACCGCCAAGCGTAGTCCGGCTTTGCCTGACGTGCCCACCATTGCGGAGCAGGGCTATGCCGGGTTCGAGACGTCGCAGTGGTATGGCATCCTCGCGCCAGCCGGAACGCCTGAGGCGATCATCAAGCGACTCGGCGAAGCGGCGGCCATTGCAGCGAAATCACCTGGGTTGGCCGAGCGGCTCGCGGTTGAGGCGGCCGAGCCACAAGTGACGACGCCGAAAGATTTTGCCGACTTCATCGCAGCCGAGGCAAAGCGCTGGGGCCCAGTGGTGAAGCAAGGCAACATCAAAGCTGACTAGTCGGTCCGCATCCGTTTCTTCTGCCTAAAGTTCTCAATGCTCAAGCATCCGCAGTTTGACCCCGTCGCGATTTCACTCGGCCCCGTTTCGGTTCATTGGTATGGGCTGATGTATGTGGCGGCGTTTGTGCTGTTTGTCGTACTTGGCCGCGCGCATGCCAAGCGCCGACCGGAGCTGGGCTACACGCCAGCGTCGATTGAAGACATCATGTTCTACGGCATCGTCGGTGTGGTGCTAGGCGGGCGCATCGGCTACATCTTGTTCTATAAGTTTGGTCACTTCCTATCTAACCCGATTGAGATCTTCTACGTCTGGCAAGGCGGGATGAGTTTCCATGGCGGCTTCTTGGGCGTGCTGGTCGCCATGTGGCTGTGGGGCCGAAAGCACAATCGCAGTTTTTTCGAAGTCACGGATTTCATCGCACCACTGGTGCCGACCGGGCTTGGTGCGGGACGCATCGGCAATTTCATCAACGGCGAATTGCCCGGACGCGTGACGGATGCGACGACGTGGCCGTGGGCGATGTGGTTTCCGCAAGTCGATGCCAGCCCCATCGTACGCCATCCCTCGCAGATCTATAACTTTCTCGGTGAGGGCGTTTTCCTGTTCGTGCTGCTGTGGTGGTTCAGCAAAAAACCGCGCGCCGTCGGGGCGGTATCGGCTGTCTTTCTGCTGGGCTATGGCGGCTTTCGTTTTTTCGCGGAATTCGCGCGGGAACCCGATGCGTTCCTGGGCTTCCAGGCGTTGGGCATGACAAGGGGGCAGTGGCTTTGTGTACCAATGGTCCTTGCGGGCTTTTATTTTCTTTGGCGGTCTTCGCGGCAGCGATCAAAACTTGGGTCCCCTCCTTCGCGGGGATGACTGCAAATGTGTGGCTTCGCCACGGAGGCTGCAGTCAGCTTTGTGTACCAATGGTCCTTGCGGGCTTTTATTTTCTTTGGCGGTCTTCGCGGCAGCGATCAAAACTTGGG
>JAYVUH010000411.1:0-3127 GCA_043788115.1 Burkholderiales bacterium | reverse complement strand
AGGTAACGATACTTGAGGCGCGTGTCTTCGTTGATGGTGTCATCGTCCATCATAAATGGCGGCGTGGCCGAGGCGTTGAGTACTTCGATCTCTTTGGCCAGCACTTCGATTTCGCCAGACTTGAGGTTAGTGTTGACGGTACCAGCGGGCCGATTACGAACCACGCCCGTGATTTTCATCACGTACTCGTTGCGCGATTGGTCCGCCGTTTTGAATGCTTCGGCCGTATCGGGATCAATGACGATCTGTAGCAGGCCTTCGCGATCACGCAAGTCGATAAAGATGACCCCGCCGTGGTCACGGCGACGGTGCGCCCAACCGAATACAGTGATGCTTTGCCCAAGATAGCTTGAATCGATCAAGCCGCAATAATTCGTACGCATGTTGAAACTCTCGATGGTGCAGCCAGCGCGCCCGGCGCTGCGCCGCTAATCTGAAGAAGCCCGCTGTCATGGCAATGCCAGTGGGGCCGATCGGGGTGCCGTCGCAGCGTTCGGCTACAACGGCTAGGGATTGGGGTCGGTGCCGGATTTTTTCATCTCGGCACCGTTGGCGTGGAAAGGTTTATTGATCAGTCGCGGAGGCTCGGCGACGCCCATCGAAATAATGTACTTGAGCGCTTGGTCCACGGTCATTTTGAGTTCAATCACGTCGCCCTTTGGGACGATGAGAAAGAACCCGGCGGTGATATTGGGCGTGGTCGGCACGAACACGGAGAAATTGTCGGTACCCAAAAAATCAGTGACCTCGTGCTCTGGCTCGCCCGTGAGCAGCGCAACAGTCCAAGTATCGCGTTGCGGATAGCGCACCAACACCGCCTTACGAAAGGCCTTGCCCTCCGGTGAAAAGAGCGTGTCGGAGATCTGCTTGACGCCGCCATAGACGGAGTTGACGATCGGGATACGATGAAGAACGAGATCCCACCAGCCAAGCATCTTCTTGCCAAGAAAATTCGCGGTGATCATGCCGGTCGAGATGACGATCAAGAACGTTAGGATCACGCCCATCCCCGGGACGTGGAAGCCGAACAACGCATCGGTTTGCAGGCTCGTTGGCAGCAGGCGAAGCGTCTGGTCCATGGTGTCGATCAGCAACTTCAACACGAAGATGGTGATGACCAGTGGAATCCAGACAAGCAGTCCGGCGATGAGGTATTTGCGCATGGGCAGCCTGGCGTGGCGTGAGTGGTTCAGCTTGACGAGGGCGTCGAGACGGGGGCGGGAGCTGGTGTGGCTGGCGCGGCCGGTTTGGCTGGGGTGGGTGACGAATTGGCCGGTGCGGCAGTGGTGGTCGCAGGTGGTGTGCCGTTCGTGGCGCTGGTGTCCGGCTTGCTGTCGGTGGATGTTGTTGCCCTGTCGTCAGCCTTATCGGCGGCCTTGCCACCTTCGGCGTCAGCTGGCTTGTTGCCGCCACGGAAATCCGTCACATACCAACCACTGCCCTTGAGGGCGAACGCCGGTGCGGTGACTTGTTTTGAATAGGTCTCCGCGCCGCAGGCTGGGCATTTGGTGAGCGCATCCTCGGACATCTTTTGCAGGACATCGTCGGCGTGTCCGCAGGACGCACATTTGTAGGCATAAATCGGCATGGGGCTTACGACGCTTGCGGGTGATTTTGAGAACCGCCATTTTAGCAGACGCCCCCTCGCCCATGTTGCGGCGCAGCGAAGAACTGCGACAGCGCCAAACGCAAAAAACCAGTATAGGCGGGCGTTTTCGAGCATTTTTGCTTGAAAAAGCCCTTGGATAAATACGTTTAGTCTTTTATTACAACGCCACTCAAGTCTGCGGCTGGGGTTGGATATTGCATTCCAAGTTCGGCTAAGGTGTGCACCAGCATCGAGCCCACATACACATCGCGTATCCATTTGCGATCTGCCGGCACGATGTACCAGGGTGCGGCCGGGGTCGAGGTCGCCCTCAGTGCTTGCTCATAAACACGCTGGTAGTCGTCCCATCGGTCCCGCTCAGTCAGATCGCCGAGATTAAATTTCCATTGCTTGGTCGGGTCGTCCAGCCGATCCTGCAAACGCGCCTTCTGTTCCTCTTTGGAAATGTGCAGAAAGAACTTCAGGATGACGGTGCCTTCATCAATCAGCATCGACTCAAAATCGTTGATCTGCTTGAAGCGCTTCTCGGCGGTCGCATCGTCGATCCACCCGTGCACGCGGGTGATCAGCACGTCTTCGTAGTGGCTGCGGTTGAACACATGAATCATGCCGCGCGCGGGTGCTTCGCGGTGAACGCGCCACAGATAGTCGTGCGCCAGTTCCTCCGGCGTCGGCTGCTTGAAGTTCACCACCCGCACGCCCTGCGGATTAATCCCGCTAAAGATCTTGCGAATCACGCCGTCTTTGCCGCCGGTATCCATCGCCTGCAACACCACCAGCACCTTGCGTCGACCATCTGCGTACATCACATCCTGCAGCCGCGCGAGCTGGGCATTGAGCTCGGCTAGCAGAGCGATGGTGCCCGGCTTGTCGCTCGTAAAGCTGCACGTCGAACGTGGGTCAATCTTGGCCAACTTTGTGTTGGCACCTGCCACGATTGGCCGGATGGTATGTAACTCGTCTTTTTTTGTCGCCACGCTGGTGCCTCGCCTTCGTTGTCGGTCAGATGTATTGTCTAATGTTATTCCCTCCCGCCCAATCCGATGTCAACTTCCCCTTCGACCGACTCATGACCAACCCAACTTCCGCTACGCTTCCTTCCACCATGCGTCTCATTGTCGCGCCCAGCGCGGGCGGGCCCGAGGTGATGCGACTCGGTGATGCCCCGGTGCCTGTACCCGGCGCGGCAGATGTGCTCATCAAAGTCGCGTTCGCCGGCGTGAACCGCCCCGATGTTGCACAACGTTCCGGTAACTACGCGCCACCACCCGGCGCCTCGCCGACCATGGGCCTCGAAGTCTCGGGTGAGGTTGTCGCGGTCGGCGCGAACGCACTTGGCAAACCCGCAAGATGGAAAGTGGGCGATAAGGTTTGCGCCCTCACCCCCGGCGGAGGCTATGCAGAGTACTGCATCGCGCCTGCCTCGCACTGCCTGCCGGTTCCCGCCGGGCTATCCATGCTGGAAGCCGCAGGCGTGCCGGAGAATTTTTTCACCGTGTGGGTGAATGTGTTCAACAC
>JAYVUH010000410.1:0-11822 GCA_043788115.1 Burkholderiales bacterium | reverse complement strand
AACGCCACCCAACGAAAGCCAAATAACTGTTTGGAGAATAACAAGACTACGATCAGTACCATTCCCAAGTGCACCGGCGTGACGCCAAGCCAACCGGGGATATGGCCCTGCGCGGTCCAGCCTTGAAAAATCGATAGCGTGTTGTAGTACAAGAAAAATACCACCACCGCAAACACACCATTCCACGAGGCACCTGATCGAGGATTGACAAACGATAACGGGATTGCCATAAGCGACAGCACGATCGCAGCGATCGGTAACGCAAGACGCCAATGCAACTCGGCCAACCGCTCGGGGGTTGGCTCCGCCAATAGGGCGAACGTGGTGAGTTGTTTGTTGGTTGGCACCTCGGCACCTTCTTCCCTCACCTCAATTCGCAGTTTTTGGACGTCGAAATCGACAATCCGAAAATCCAGCGCACCCGGCGTACCTTCATAGCGTCGGCCGTTGGTTAGCACCAGAAATTTGTCGCCGTTGGCAGCCACTTCCGTCTTGCCTTTCTCCGACACCACGACACCAAAACGTCCATTCTGGTTGTACTGCACAAACACATTGTTGACGGCGGTGTTATCGGCTGAGGTGTTGTCGACAAAGAACACCCGGTCTGTGCCACGCGCCTCAATAAAACTGCCCGGCGCGATGCGTGCAACGTCATCCTTGTTTCGTAGCAATCGTTCGTAGGTGGTGCTTTCCTGAAACGCCCATGGCGTAATCAGGAGGCTTAACAGTGCAGTCACCAAAGCGATTGGAATACCAAACTTGAGCACCGGCTTTACCCAAGCGACGATCGACAGTCCGGACGAGAACCAGATCGGCATTTCGCTCTCGCGATAGCTGCGCGACAGCGCCACCAGCACGGAGATGAACAGCGCCAACGCCAGCAATACCGGTAAGTAGGCGAGTAACGCAAACCCGATCAACGCGACGACGGCTTCCGGCTCGACAGTGCCTGAAGCGGCATGTCCCAAAAACATGATCAGTTGGTGCGTGACGATAATGGCGATCAGCACGCTAATCACGCTCACGCCGACTGAGGTGAATTCACGGGTCAGACTGCGTTCAAAGATCTGCAAGAGGTATGTGCTCGGTGGCCAGAGAATCGGAAAACACTGCGAAACCGCAGAAAACATGAAAAAGGCGATGCCGTTTTGACGGGAGCATGCCGGTAGAGCGATAATTTCACCTTTCCTGCATGCGACGCGGACAGGGGGAAGCGTATACCAAAAACCCCTAAAACAGCTGCGCCGCTGATTCAACAACGGTGGAGCTACCCAACTGTGCAGGCTCGATATTTATCTTCTAGGAGAACGCGGTGGAATTTAGCATAAAGGCAGGAGACCTCTCGACACACAAGACCGATTGCGTATTTGTCGGCATCTGGGAGACCAAGAAAATTGCGGCCGCCGCCGCTGTTGGCCTCGACAAAGCCGCCAAAGGTGCGATTTCGGCTGCTGCAGCCAATGGCGATATCTCCGGCAAATTGGGCTCGACCATGATGCTGCACGGCGTGGCTGGTATCGCCGCTAAACGCGTGTTGCTGGTTAGGCTGGGCGACGAGCAGAAGTACGACGCACACACGTTCTGCAAAGCCATCGTATCTTCCTTCAAGGCGCTCAAAGGCACGGCCGTCAGTGATGTCACCCTGACCCTGAGCACCAAGTACGGCAAAGAAATGCTGCACAAGGTTGAGCAGACCTGCATCGCTGCCATCGATGCCGTCTACCGTTACACCGCCACAAAGAAGGCTGATACCAAGGCTGTGGGCAAGCTGGTGACTTTTCACGTCGACGGCAAAGTCGACGATAAAGCGCTCAAAGAGGCTATCCGCAAGGGGCAGGCCATCGGCGAAGCGATGCAACTGACCAAGCATCTGGGCGACCTGCCGCCGAACATTGCCACGCCGACCCATCTGGCTGAAACCGCCAAGAAGCTCGCGAAAGACTACAAGTTCAAGCTGACGATTTTGGAAAAGAAGGATATGCAGAAGCTCGGCATGAACACCCTTCTTTCCGTATCCAAAGGTTCGGTGGAGCCGCCGAAGTTCATCGTCCTCGAGCACACCGGCGGCAAAAAAGGTGCCAGGCCGGTCGTGTTAGTCGGCAAGGGCGTCACTTTTGACACTGGCGGTATCTCCATCAAGCCATCGGCTGAGATGGATGAGATGAAGTACGACATGTGCGGTGCGGGCTCGGTACTTGGCGCCATGAAAATGGTCGGCATGATGAAGTTGCCCCTCAACGTCGTGATGCTGGTGCCAACCTGCGAAAACATGCCGGGCGGCAATGCAACACGCCCTGGTGACGTGGTGACGTCAATGTCCGGTCAAACGGTTGAAATCCTCAACACCGATGCCGAAGGCCGGCTGATTTTGTGCGACGCCCTCACCTACGCTGAGCGCTTCAAGCCAGAGGTGGTGGTGGATGCTGCGACCCTGACCGGGGCGATGGTGATCTCGCTGGGCCACCACACCACGGGCATATTTGCCAACGACGACGCGCTCGGCGCGGAGCTTGTACAAGCTGGCGGCAGCGCCCACGATCGCGCTTGGCTGCTGCCGATGGGTCAGGAATACGATGACATGTTGAAGTCGAACTTTGCCGACATTCCGAACATCAGCGGTGGCCGTGCGGGTGGCGCCATCACTGCAGCCTGCTTCTTGGCACGCTTCACCAAGAGCTACAAGTGGGCGCACTTGGATATCGCCGGTACGGCGTGGAAGTCCGGCGCTGACAAAGGTGCAACGGGCCGCCCGGTGCCGCTTCTGTCGAAGTTCCTGATGAAGCGCGCAGGCGTTTAGTCACAAGCAGCGTTGGACACGGCGCCGACGAGAACCGTTTCGTCGGCGCTGCAGCAACAGCAGCAACACTAAGGTCGTGATGACAGAAGTTAAATTTTTCTTCAACGTAGATAGCCGGCTGAGGTTCGCCTGCAAGCTATCTAAGGCGGCAATGGATCAGGGTAAGAAGCTGATCGTGTACGTACCGGATGAAGCGCGCGCGTCGGAGTTTGATCGCCTTCTTTGGTCGTACTCACAACTCTCGTTCGTGCCGCATGTGCGAGCTGACCACGCGTTGGCGAAAGCCACGCCGATTGTTATCGCCAATGCCGGCTCGGAATTGCCCCATCACGACGCGCTACTCAACCTAGCGGACGAACCACCGCCCTACTTCACGCGCTTCGAATTTCTGCGCGAGGTGGTTTCCAGCGACGACGAGGACCGCGCCAAGGGGCGCGAACGATTGAAGTTCTATAAATCGCGCGGATTCACGATTCAAACGCTGGACATGAGCCCGGCAAAATGATTGCGTCTTGCCGAACAAACTTGAGGGGGTTGTGTGGATAACGAAGACAAGAGCGCCTCACTCGCCAGCAAGGTTGATGCGCTGGTCGCCAAACGCAATATCAGTGTTGACGAGCGCAACATCCCGGTATTGACCGATGTTGTTGATGCGCCAACGTGGCGGCCCGATGCGTCCATGAATAGAGACGCATCAACGACCTCCGGCGCGAACGCCGGTGCCGATCCACTCAAGTCACTTTCGGACGAGGATATCGATCGGCTGTCGCAAGAAATTTTTGCGCGCGTATCGCAGCGCATCGATGCTGAACTCGCGACCAGCCTTGAGGCCCGGCTGAGCGAACACCTCCAATCGCAGATCAACAGTGCCGTGACAATCGTGCTCGCCGACATGAAGTTGAGCATCGCCAACGAAATTGGTGATGCGATTAATGCCGCCCTCGCAGACCGGCTAAGAAAGATGTAGTCCCAGAAAGAAAAACGTACCTGCTCACGCGAAGGCGGGAGTCTAATTTCGTGATGATGATCACGACCAAAATTGGGCCCCCGCCTTCGCGAGGGCAGGTGTGTAGAAATTAAGCAAAACGATGGTTCGTGAAATCATGTTTCACAATATGCCTCACTCACGAATCGCCGCAGCAACACACCAACTTTGTCACCGACGCCCCCATGAACGACGCACCTAGTATCGCCAGCGAACTCGCCAAATCATTCGATCCTCATGCTATTGAAGCTTGCTGGTATCCCGCTTGGGAGAGTGCTGGATACTTTGCACATCAGCCGACATCCGACCAGCAAGCGTATGCGATTCAATTGCCGCCGCCGAACGTCACCGGCACGCTACACATGGGCCACGCTTTTCAGCAAACGCTGATGGATTCGCTGGTGCGCTACCACCGCATGCTCGGCCACAACACGAACTGGATTGTTGGCACCGACCACGCCGGCATCGCCACGCAGATCGTCGTGGAACGCCAATTGCAGGCCGAAGGCAAATCCCGCGCCGAGCTCGGGCGCGAGAAGTTTCTTGAGCGCGTTTGGGATTGGAAGCACGAATCAGGCTCTACCATCACGCGTCAGATGCGTCGCTTGGGCGACTCCGCCAACTGGGATTACGCGGCTACCGAAGGCGCGGATAAGAATGGCAAATCGGGCGGCTACTTCACCATGGACGCGAAGATGTCTGCCGCCGTCGTTGAAGTATTCGTTAAGTTGCACGAGCAAGGCCTCATCTACCGCGGCAAACGGCTGGTGAGCTGGGACCCTGTCTTGGGTACCGCCGTCTCGGACCTCGAAGTGATCAGCCAAGAGGAAGACGGCAAGTTGTGGGAAATTCACTACCCATTTGCCGATGGCCCGATTGGCGGCGTAACAGGACTGACTGTTGCGACCACCCGCCCCGAAACGATGTTGGGAGACGTCGCCGTGGCGGTGCATCCAGAGGATGAGCGCTACACGCATCTGGTTGGCAAGCAACTCAAGCTACCGCTTTCCAATCGCACCATTCCCGTCATTGCCGATGCGTACGTAGATAAAGCCTTCGGCACCGGCTGCGTGAAGATCACACCGGCACACGATTTCAACGACTTTCAGATCGGCCAGCGACATAAACTGGACACCATCAGCATACTCACGCTTGAGGCCAAGATCAGCGACGCGGCTCCCGAAGCCTATCGCGGCCTTGATCGGTTCGACGCTCGCAAGCAAGTGCTCAAAGACCTCGAAGCAGCGGGTGCCTTGATTTCAGAGAAAAAACACAAGCTCAATGTCCCACGCTCGGATCGCACCAACGCCATCATCGAGCCGATGTTGACCGACCAATGGTTCGTCAAGATGGATGGCCTCGCCAAGCGCGGGCTCGACGCGGTCGCGTCAGGTGACGTGAAGTTCTACCCGGATCACTGGTCGGCCACCTATAACCATTGGCTGACCAATATTCAGGATTGGTGCATTTCGCGCCAGCTTTGGTGGGGCCACCAGATACCGGCGTGGTACGACGACGCTGGCAATGTGTACGTCGCGCGCAACGAAGCAGACGCCAAAGCGCAAGCCAGCGGCAAGAACGTCAAGCGAGACAACGACGTGCTCGACACTTGGTTCTCATCCGCGTTGGTGCCGTTCACCACGCTCGGCTGGCCGGCGAAGACCAAGGACCTCGATACCTTCCTGCCGTCCTCGGTACTGGTGACCGGCAACGACATCATTTTCTTCTGGGTGGCACGGATGATCATGATGACGCTGCACTTCACTGACAAAGTGCCGTTTAAGGACGTCTATATCAACGCCATGGTGCGCGACGCCGAAGGCAACAAGATGTCGAAGTCGAAGGGCAATACGCTCGACCCGCTCGATCTGATTGACGGCATTGAGTTCGAGGCGCTGCTGGAAAAATCCACCAAAGGTTTGATGCTCGACGCGCACAAAGAGAAGGCCGCCAAGTACATCAAGAAGAATTTCCCGAAAGGCATTCCGGCTTACGGTACCGATGCGCTGCGCTTTACGTTCACGTCGCTCGCACCACTTTCAATGACGCTCAATTTTGATCTGAGCCGTTGCGAGGGTTATCGGAATTTTTGCAACAAGCTGTGGAACGCAACGCGCTTTGTGCTCATGAACGTCGAGAACAAAGATGTCGGCCTTGACGCGTCGCTGCCGGTCACGCTTTCACTTGCTGACAAATGGATTATCAGTCAGTTGCAGCGCGCGGAAAGCGATGTCGCGAAGGGCTTTGCCGAGTACCGTTTTGATAACGCGTCCACCGCCATCTACAAATTTGTGTGGGATGAGTACTGCGACTGGTATCTTGAGTTGGCCAAGGTTCAACTGATGCAGGCCGACGAGGCTGCACAACGCGGCACCCGACGCACGCTGGTCCGGGTGTTAGAGACAATACTTCGCTTAGCCCACCCGATCATTCCGTTCATCACCGAAGAGCTTTGGCAAAAAATCGCGCCGCTCGCCGGCAAGACGGGCAAAACAATCATGCTCGCGCCCTACCCGGTCTCGCAGCATGAGAAGATCGACGTGGCCGCCGAGGCGTTCGTCTCCACGTTGAAGGACATCACCAACGCAACGCGCAATCTGCGCAGCGAAATGCAGTTATCTCCTGCCGAGCGCGTGCCGGCATTCATCGCGGCCGATGAGCAAAACACTAGCAATGACGCGGCGTTCCAAGCATTTTTGCCCTACCTTCAAGCACTGGCGCGGTTATCCGAAATCTCGCTCGTTGCCCAATTGCCGGATGCCGACGCCGCCGTCGCGGTAGCAGGCGGCGCGCGCGTGATGCTCAAAGTCGAGATCGACGTTGCCGCCGAGCGTGAGCGATTGACGAAAGAGTCAACGAGGCTCGCAATCGAAATCGGCAAGGCCGAGGCCAAACTGGGCAACGCTGCCTTTGCCGACAAAGCGCCAGCTGCCGTTGTCGCGCAAGAACGCGACCGACTCGCCGCGTTTAAACAGAAACTGTCAACGATGGAAGCCCAGCTGAAGAAACTGCCACTGGGCGCAAACTAGCCTCAACTCGGTACTGCGAACTCGATCCGCGGTGCCTGCAAAACCAAAGTGACGTCTCTGAAATTCCCGTACGCGCTCCGCGCCCTTCGATCTACCAACTTCCGCCGCTACTACATCGGCCAGACCGTCTCGCAACTCGGCTCGTGGATGCAGTCGGTGGCCATCATGTGGCTTGCCTACCGGCTGACCAATTCCACCGCCGCGACCGGCACCATCGGCTTTCTGGCATTAATTCCATTCTTGGTCGTCACACCGATCGCTGGTGCGCTGTCGGATCGCGTGAGCCGACGGAAGTTGCTGATGGTGGTGCAAACAATTCTCTGTGTGCACGCGATAGCCTTGGCAACAGTGACTTATGCCGGTCACATGACGGTCGGCTTGCTCGGTGTATTCGCGTTTGGGCAAGGCACCTTCAACGCCCTTGAAGTCACCACCCGCCACTCGTTTTTCGTACAACTCGTGGAAGATCGGGGGGATCTGCCCAACGCGATCGCGTTGAACTCAGCGAATATCAACGGCACGCGCTTGATCGGCCCGGCACTCGGCGGCTTGTTGATCGCCGGCGTCGGCGAAGCTGCATGTTTTGCGATCAATGCGGTGTCGTACATCGCGGTGGTGTTTCAGCTTTCGCGCATCAAGCCGCTTGCTAGCGGCCGCATCGCCACTGGCCAATCGCTGGCTAGAGACCTATATGAAGGATGGCGCATCGCATTGACTAGCCCCATCATCTTGCCGCTGGTGTTGATCGTCGGACTGGTGAGTTTCACCATCAATCCCTACTCCATCCTGATGCCGGCCATCGCGGTGGAGACATTTGGCAAGGGAGCTGCACTGCACGGCTTATTTGTCAGCGTAGTCGGCATCGGCGCGTTGACGGGTGCTATTTTGCTGGCGCGTCGCGAAAACGTGCGTGGTCTAGCGCGCTGGGTACTCATCACGTCCAGTCTCGCCGCGGTCGGCGCGGTGTCGTTCTCGCTTTTTGCCATTGCGCAAAACACGGTCATGGCGATGGCCGGCATGGCGCTTGTCGGGTTAGGCCTTATGGGAACGTCTGCCACCGTGAACACCATCATCCAGACCGTCGTCGACGACGACAAGCGCGGTCGTGTGGTGTCGGTCTATTCAACGTTTTTCGCCGGCGCAGCCCCGCTAGGCCACGTCGTCGCCGGCTGGTCAGCTTCACAGATTGGCGCGCCGAAGACCTACATGATTTTGGGTATCGTCTGCGCGCTGGGTGCCATTGCGTTCGGTCTGAACCTCCCTCGACTCAAGCGCCACCTGCGCGCGGCCTATCTCGACCGTGGCATCATTCCCAGACCCGCGCCGACCGTCGCCACCCTCGCCGCAAGCGAAACGCCACCGGAAAAATAGTATGGACGACACCGTCATCGTTAAACGCGACCCAGCCAACCACGCTATCGCCATCCTCACCTTCAACCGACCGGCCGTGTACAACGCCATGAGTGACGAACTCATCCACGCGTTTCGCGACAAGACCATGGCACTCGAACAAGCGGGCGATGTTCGCGCTCTCATCGTGCGGGGTGCGGGCAAGGCCTTTCTGGCTGGCGGCGACGTTTCAACTTTTTATGCGCGCAAAGACGACCCTGACCTCGCCTCACAGGTGATCCCGCTGGGAGACGCACTGCACGAGGGCATCATGGCGATTCGCAATATGCCCTTCCCGGTGATCGCAAGTATCCAGGGCGCGTGTGCCGGTGCTGGCGTAAGTGTCGCATTGGCGTGCGACATGGCGATCGCCTCGGACAAAGCGAGTTTCAATACCGCCTACACAAAAATCGGTTTGTCGCCGGACGGCGGTTCAACGTGGTTTCTGCCAAGAATGCTCGGTATCAAGAAAGCGACCGAGCTGATCATGCTGGCGGACAACGTGGATGCAGCGCAGGCGCTTTCACTGGGGCTGGTCAATCGCGTGGTTGCCGCTGATGCGCTCGACGCGGAAGTCAAGCAGCTCGCCACGCGCCTCGCCAACGGTGCAACACGCGCCTACGCCAACGCAAAGACGCTGCTCAACAAAACGTTTGAGACGCCGATGCGTGAACACATGGACCGCGAGATCGCGCTGTTCGCGACATGCAGTGCGACGAATGATTTTCGCGAAGGCGTGACGGCGTTTGTGGAGAAGCGCAAACCGACCTTCACGGGAAGCTAGGGTCCAATAACGGCGGGCATTTTCGAGCAAAAATGCCTGAAACGCCTCGCCAACGCTAGACTTACCCCATTTGGGTACTTCTTAAAACCCCCGTTCGCCCAGAGCTCGTCGAAGGGTACTGATGTAACGCGTTGATTCCATTGCGTCAGATTGTGGTTCGACAGGGCCTGTCCTGAGCTTGACGAAGGGCTCACCACGAACGGGTCGGAGGTTTTCAGAAGTTCCCATTTCCAAACCATTAATCATTTATTAACGGAGTAGCCCAGCATGGAGCGTAGCGCAATGCGGGACGGTGCTTGTGTGGTGACCGCCCTGCGCTGCTCTGAACTACGCTGCGCTTCTTGCAGGCTACCGGTGTTGAATTTGAATTATTAATGTACCAATGAATTAGAAATCGAATTAGCGCTTCGAAATCAGGAAGGTAAATTCGCGACCGTTGTCTTCCGATGAGAGCAATGCGTTGCCGGTCTGCTTGCAAAACGCGGCGAAATCTTTCACCGCGCCAGGGTCAGTTGCCACCACGCGCAATATTTGCCCTGAGGTCATATCGGTCAATGCTTTCTTAGCACGCAGAATCGGCAGAGGACAATTGAGGCCTTTGACATCCAACTCTTTGTTGATGGTTTCTTGACTCATAGGTGTCCAACGCTCATTTGTGTCCAACGTGGTTACGGCATCCAATGCCGTCGGGAGTGCGATTTTAGCAGCGTTCGATCGGGGCGAAGATCGACCCCGCAATGCGGGCCGGGCGGTAGTTGGATGCCGCCCAGCCTGCGGTAGTTGCTGGTAGCATATTGGCTTATCACTGATCGGGAACTGGTACTCCCGGTGCATGTTGCAAGACGGTGTCCCGTCCAAGTGCCAACCTTCACACAGGAGTTTTATGGACACCGCTATCGCCCCTATTTCCGTTATCGACTTGCGCCGGCTGCACGGCTCGCGCTTAACGCCGCTGGTCATCGATGTGCGGCGGTGCCCCGCCTTTGACGCCGCCACGCATCTGCTGTCGGGTGCCATTTGGCGTAACCCGTTCGAACCTGACACCTGGTCCCACTTTGTCCCCAGGCATGTGGATGTCGTGGTGTATTGCGTGCACGGCCATGAGATCAGCAAGAACCCGGCGGATCACCTGCAATCGCTCGGCATTCGCGCCCGCTACCTCGACGGCGGCATCGAGGCGTGGACCAACGCAAGCGGCTCGCTGACGCTGAAAACGACGACACCGTTAATCCCATCGCCAATCAATCAACCCAGCGTCTGGGTGACCCGCGAACGGCCAAAGATCGACCGTATCGCCTGCCCGTGGCTGATTCGCCGCTTCATCGATCCGCTGGCGGAGTTTGTCTACTTGCCTGCCACCGAGGTCTTGGCCTACGCCGCGCAGCATGGTGCAATCGCCTATGATGTGCCGAACGTGACGTTTACCCACCGCGGAGAGATGTGCAGCTTCGACGCGCTAATTGCCGACTTTGGTCTGCAAGACGCCGCCTTGCATCAGCTCGCCGCGATTGTGCGTGGCGCGGATACCGGTGCACCTGAATTGACCGCACAATCGCCCGGGCTGTTGGCGGTTTCGCTTGGCCTGTCCGCCCTCTACCAAAACGACCACGAGATGCTGACCAAAGGGCTCGACGTTTACGACGCGCTGTACGCATGGACCAGGCACTCACAGGCGGAAATTCACAACGCTGATCTGTTCAAGCCGACGGCTAAGCCATGACCTCCAACGCCGACAACGCCGCGCGAACACCGATTGCGTTCGCCGAGGCGATGACGTTCTGGCTCAAGCTGGGCTTCATTTCCTTCGGCGGGCCGGCTGGCCAGATTGCCATCATGCACCGCGAGTTGGTGGATGAGCGCCGTTGGATTTCCGAATCGCGCTTCTTGCACGCACTCAACTACTGCATGGTGTTGCCGGGACCGGAGGCGCAACAACTGGCAACGTATTTGGGCTGGCTGATGCACGGTACGCTAGGCGGCATCATCGCGGGCGCTCTCTTTGTGCTGCCTTCGCTGGTAATTCTGATCGCCCTTTCTTGGGTGTACGTGACCTTTGGCGACCTCCCCGTGGTGGTAGGAATTTTCTACGGCATCAAACCCGCGGTGACAGCCATCGTCGCGCAGGCAGCGTGGCGTATCGGCGGCCGCACGCTTGGTAACCGATGGCTGATCGCCATCGCCGTGGCGGCGTTCGTTGCCATTTTCGCTTTCGATGTGCCGTTTCCGGCGATCGTGATCGGGGCGGCGCTACTTGGCTTGGTCGGCGGACGCATCGTGCCCAGCTTGTTTGCGACCGGCCAAGCACATACTGCCAACCCGACCAGCGCCCAACCAGCAATGATCGATGATCACACGCCCACTCCGCCGCACTTGCGGTGGCGGCCGACCACTGCACTCACCCGCGCTGGCGTGGGCATCACCCTTTGGCTGGGCGCCATGGGGCTGCTGATCGCAAATGGCGGCACTGATTCGACGCTTTCGCAAATGGGCTGGTTCTTTACCAAAGCGGCACTGCTAACCTTTGGTGGCGCCTATGCGGTGCTGCCCTATGTGTATCAGGGCGCGGTGGAATCGTTCCAATGGCTGACGCCGCAGCAGATGATCGACGGGCTGGCGCTAGGCGAAACCACGCCTGGGCCGCTCATCATGGTGGTCGCCTTTGTCGGCTACTTAGGCGGCGTGGCTAACGACGTGGTGGCCGGGCAACCGTTCGCCTCCGGCGCGCTCGCTGCTGCGGTCGTTACGTTCTTCACCTTCCTGCCGTCTTTTTTGTTCATCCTGATCGGCGGCCCGTTCATCGAATCGACGCGCGGCAATCTGCAGCTTCAAGCCCCCTTG
>JAYVUH010000409.1:0-2065 GCA_043788115.1 Burkholderiales bacterium | reverse complement strand
ATCATCGAGCGCTTGTCGTTATCCGACGCGCGTCAGTTCGTGGCGAGCTTTGACCGCCCCAACATCTGCTACCGCATTGTCGAGAAGGACGAGCCGCGTAAACAGTTGCTCGATTTCATCAGCACCCGCAAAGGCGAGGCGGGCATCGTCTACTGCTTGTCACGCAAGCGCGTTGATGACTTCGCCGCATTTCTGGTCGGCAAAGGTTTCGACGCCCTGCCCTACCATGCGGGATTGAGTAATGATGTGCGAGCCACCAACCAAAAGCGCTTCTTGCGCGAAGAAGGCGTGGTGATGGTTGCCACGATTGCCTTTGGCATGGGCATCGACAAACCGAACGTGCGCTTTGTGGTTCACATGGACTTGCCAAAGAGCATGGAGGGCTACTATCAGGAGACCGGTCGTGCCGGGCGTGACGGGCTGCCGTCGGACGCGTGGATGACCTATGGCATGGCCGATGTCGTGTTGCTGCGGCAGATGGTCGATGGCTCGGAAGCCGGTGAAGAACGCAAGCAATTGGAGCGCCGCAAACTCGACGCGTTGCTGGGCTTTTGTGAGTCCACGCAATGCCGACGCCAGTCGCTGTTGTCCTACTTCGGCGAGTCGCGGCTGACGGCTTGCGGCAATTGCGACAACTGTCTCGATCCGCCGGAACGTTGGGATGGCACGGTGGCGGCGCAGAAGGCGCTGTCATGCGTGTACCGAACCGGCCAGCGCTTTGGCGTGGTTCATCTGACCGACGTACTGCTAGGCCGTGAAACCGACCGAGTGCGACAGTTTGGTCACGCAAATCTGCCGACCTTTGGCATTGGCACCGACCTCACCGACCACCAATGGCGCAGCGTGTTTCGCGAACTTGCCGCCACCGGCCTGTTGAGTGTGGATATTGAAGGTTATGGCGGTTTGCGGCTGACGCCTGCCAGCAAGGCGGTGCTCAAAGGTGAACAACAGGTCACACTTCGGAAGGTCTCTGCCGAGAAACTCAAACGCAGCAAGGGTGGCGGTAGTGATGCCGCGTCACGCAGCCGGTCAAAAAACGCAGTGCCGGCCGAACACGATGCCCTGTGGCAGGCGCTTCGCGAGGCAAGACTGACATTGGCACGCGAACAGGGCGTGCCACCCTATGTGATCTTTCACGATGCAACGTTGCTGGAAATGCTGGCGAAGCGCCCCACAACGCTGGACGAGTTGGCAAACGTAAGCGGCGTGGGCGAGCGTAAACTGGCGCGCTACGGCGAGGCATTTCTGAAAATATTCCAAAACGCCGAAGGCGGACCCGCTGGACTGCGCTGAGACTTAGGAACTGTTACAGAAACTGAGGTTTGCATACCGCGATGCTGACGTCGCGGGACGACGCCACAAACGCGTTGCCCTGTTGCGCTAAATTTCGGATGATGGGCCGTCTAAAAGCGCAACTTGTCGGCAAAGACTAACTTCATCGAGTGGCAGGTGATCGTCCGTGCCCGCAAGTACTCTGCGCGTGCCATGCGGGTGTACTTCATCGCCGAGACCTTCGGCGAAACCGAGGCTGGGCTATTCAGGCGCGGTGGTTTTCAGCTGTGGCCTCGTATGAATCGACTGCAACTCGACACTACCTACGGCGCCACCACTAACGGCCCAGTGGTCGCTGGGCTCCCGTGGCTATATAACTTTTGTCCCCGCCGAATTGATAGCGTGGAGTTGCGTTCGGCCGAGGGGCAGCGCGCTGCAACGACAGCGCGCAATCGAACCTGCATGATTTTCTCTCCTTGCGCTACGCGTCTTTTTCGCCGAGAACTTTAGAATACACGCCAGATACGCGCTGATTTGTGCATACTCAGCGCACAATGATATACACACCCTTACCCCTGTCCGATTGCACCTTCGGAACAAACGAATGACCCCAAGCGAAAATACGTTGGCGCGCTTCGCGTTGCCATCCAACTTGCCCAAGCTAAGTGCGTGGGTATTGATTGCAATCGCCGTCTCAGCTATCGCGGTAGCTGATTACCTCACGGGCATTCATATTTCGCTGCTCCTGTTTTATCTATTTCCGGTGACACTCACTGTCGCTTGGCTGGGTTGG
>JAYVUH010000408.1:0-2300 GCA_043788115.1 Burkholderiales bacterium | reverse complement strand
GAACGGGCACATCAGGTCGATCACCTTGATGCCGGTTTCGAGCAGGTCGGTCGAGGGCGACAAGTCTTCAAACGACGGTGCCTTGCGGTGGATCGACATGGTTTTATCGGCACCGATGGGGCCGACTTCATCGATCGGGCGGCCGAGCACATCCATAATGCGCCCGAGCGTTTTGGCGCCCACCGGCACCATGATCGGGCCGCCGGTGTTGCTCACCATCATGCCGCGGCGCATGCCGTCGGAAGAACCCAGCGCGATGGTGCGCACGATGCCGTCGCCCAACTGCTGTTGCACTTCGAGCGTCAGTTCGCTGCCGTCCATTTTGAGCGCGTCATACACGTGCGGCATCTGGTCGCGCGGAAACTCCACGTCGATAACGGCACCGATGCACTGAACGATTTTTCCTTGGGCCATAGTTATTTCCTGACTAAAACTATTACGATTCTGTTGTTATACCGCCGCTGCACCAGCGACGATTTCCGACAATTCTTTGGTAATGCTCGCTTGACGCGATTTGTTGTAGATCAACGTCAACTCATCAATAACGGTTGCTGCGTTATCCGAAGCGGCTTTCATCGCCACCATGCGCGCCGATTGCTCGGACGCGATGTTCTCGGCCACAGCCTGATAAATCAGCGATTCGATGTAGCGGGTTAGCACTTGCTCCAGCACGGCTTTGGCATCGGGTTCGTAGATGTAATCCCACGTGCCTTCGGGCGCGCCCAGCGCATCGCCTGACAGCGGCAGCAATTGCTCCATCGTCGGCTCTTGCTTCATGGTGTTAATGAAGCGCGTGCTGAAAATCATCAGGCGATCGAAGCGATCTTGCGTGTAGCCGTCAAGCATGATTTTTACCGCGCCGATGAGCTTTTCCATCTGCGGCTTGTCGCCAAGGCCGGTGACGTTCGAAACAATGTTCGCGCCCAAACGCTGCATAAAACCGAGCGCCTTGTTGCCGATGGCGCAGACTTCGATTTCTTCGCCTTCGGTTTCCCATTCCTTCATCTTGTTCATCGCCAGACGCAAGATGTTGGTGTTCAAGCCGCCACACAAGCCTTTGTCAGTGCTGATGACGATGATGCCGATACGCTTGACCGAATCACGCGCCACCAGAAACGGATGCCGGTATTCCGGGTTCGCCTGGCTGAGGTGCGCGGCTACGTTGCGGATTTTTTCCGCATACGGACGCGCGGTGCGCATGCGCTCCTGCGCTTTACGCATTTTGGAGGCCGCGACCATTTCCATCGCCTTGGTGATCTTGCGCGTGTTTTGCACGCTCTTGATCTTGGTGCGGATTTCCTTTGAACCGGGCATGTTCTAACTAGTTGATTTTAAATAGTTATTTGTGTGAGTAAGCGCTTAGATCAAGTCGCTCAGTACGAACCGTTTTGCTTCCAGTCTTTGATCGCCTCGTTCAGCTTGGCTTCGTCGTCTTTGGATAAATCTTTAGTGTCTTCGATGCGCTTGACCAAATCGCCGTGCTTGCTCTTGACGTGATCGCGCAAGGATTTCTCGGCTGCCAGCGCTTTTTTCACATCTACGTCGTCGAAGTAACCGCCGTTGACGCCGAACAGCGTCAGCGACATTTCCCACACTTGCTGCGGCTCGTATTGCGCCTGCTTCATTAACTCCGTCACCAGGCGACCGCGCTCCAACTGCTTGCGGGTGGCTTCATCCAAGTCAGACGCGAACTGCGCGAACGCTGCCAATTCGCGATATTGCGCAAGCGCCAGACGCACGCCGCCGCCTAGCTTTTTAACGATTTTGGTTTGTGCCGCGCCGCCCACACGCGACACCGAGATACCGGCGTTAATCGCCGGGCGGATACCGGCGTTGAACAAGTCGGTTTCCAAAAAGATCTGGCCATCGGTAATCGAAATCACGTTGGTCGGCACGAAGGCGGTTACGTCGCCGGCCTGCGTTTCAATAATAGGCAACGCGGTGAGTGAACCGGTTTTGCCTTTGACCGCGCCTTTGGTGAATTTTTCAACGTACTCTTCGTTGACGCGCGCAGCACGCTCCAGCAAACGCGAGTGGAGATAGAACACGTCGCCGGGATACGCTTCGCGGCCTGGCGGACGGCGCAGCAACAGCGACATTCCGCGGTACGCAGCGGCCTGCTTCGAGAGGTCGTCGTAGGCGCAGAACGTGGCGAGACCACGACCGCCGTCCTTCACTGGCTTGGCGACGAACTTGCCATTCACCACCTTGGGCAGATCGCCGTCCTGCTCCCAGGTATTGTACATGAAGAACTCGGCCATCGCCGCACCGGCGTACGGCGCGAGGTACTGCATTGGGGC
>JAYVUH010000407.1:0-2310 GCA_043788115.1 Burkholderiales bacterium | reverse complement strand
CGCGCTGGAGATGTACTCCAACTTGTTGCAGTCCAAGGTAATGTTGCCGGTAAGCGCATCGAGAAAACTCTGTGCAGACTGACTCTGTGCGGCGTCCAGTCTGCCACTGATGACCACCCTGCCATCAGATTCTGTCTCAAGGTTGAGCATCATTTCCCTTTCCTGGTTGCGATTGTTGCGTGCGGACTTTGCCACCTAACGTGGTGCGGAAGGTGATGCGGCTCTCGCGGCTTTCACGGATGTACTGGTAGTCGATCGAATCAACCATGCGACGAATGAGATGGAGCCCCAAGCCACCGGGCGCGCGTCGCTCAATCGGACGCTGGATATCAACGTCCGGGGCGGCCGTGACATCGAACAATTCGACGCCGCGATCGATCAAACAAACCTCCATCCCGTCGTCAATGCGCGCCAGCGAGATTTCGATGTTCGATTCGGTGGTCTTGCTGTACTTGACCATGTTCGTGAACAACTCCTCGATCGTAAAGTCGACGCCGTAGCGGAGTGATTCGTCAATCTTTTCATCGGCGAAAAATTTTGTGGTAAAAGAGATGATTGGCTCGAGAGAATCATTGCTGCGGGCGAATTCCTGGCGGCGCGCCTCTGTGGCGCCGGTGCGTTTGACGAGTACCACGGTAATGTCGTCCTCCTGAGCGGCACCCTTTGCAAACCCTTTGACGGCGTCCAGTAGCAGCGCCGACAACTCAGCCGCGGGCAGGTGGTGGTTTGCTTCGACCAATTCGGCCACCCGTATTTCGCCGAACTCTTCAAATTCGGCATTGCAATATTCGTAGATACCGTCCGATAGCAAAACGAGGATATCGCCCAACGCAAACCCCAGCGCAATGGCGGGGCGCAGCTTTGTCAGTGGCATTGCGGCGAGCGGAAAGCTTGTGGGGTTGTGTCGCACGCATTTGCCGGTCGCCGCTTGGAAATACAGGATCGGTGCCTGTCCGCCGCTATGAAAGCGCAGTCGATGCGCCTGCGTATCCAGCAATCCCACAAATGCAGTGATGAAGCGATCTTCCGGCATGAATTCGGCAAGCTGATTGTTAACTTGCTTGAATGCCGTGTCGAGGTCGGTACCGAGACGGAAGGCGGTACGCAGCATCGCGTGCATTTGCGTCACGTGTAGCGCCGGCACCAGACCGTGGCCGGTCGCATCGCCTAACACCACCAACAAGCCCTGCCCTACGAGCGACAAGTCAAACGTATCCCCGCCGGTCAATTCCGCGGGGATGAATGTGCCATACACCTCGTAACCCGGCACCAGCGGCATGGTCGAGGGCAGCGTGCTCATCTGCACCACCCGCGCCATCTCGAGTTGCTGGCGCATCTTTTCACCGTCGATGAGCGCTGCGGTCATACGCACCCGCTGCAGCGCGACGGCACATTGCGCGGCGAGTGCGCTGGCCAGCACTTCGTCGTTTTCATCAAACACGCCATCGGCTTTATTGAGCACCTGCAACACGCCGACCAGCACACCTTTATGGTCGACCAGCGGCAACGTCAGCATGCATCGCGTTCGGTAGTTCGACTTGCGGTCGAGTTCGGGGTTGAAGCGTGGATCCGCGTAGCAGTCCGGTACGTTGATGATCTGCCGACTGCGTGCGCAGCTACCGACAATGCCAGTACCAGCCGGCACGCGCGCCGTTTCGAGTCCGGTTGAGACGCGGGCAACCAATTCGTCGGTTTCCGCTTCGTAGAGCCACACGCTGCCAGTATCGGCATTGAGCACCTGCTTGGCCGCGGAGATGACCTCGGTCAGCATGGTGATGAGGTCAAACGGGGCCGCAAGATGAATGGTGACCGCCAGCAGCGGTTCCATATCCCTCGCAGACAGCGCTCTTGGCTGTGCCCCTAAGCCCATGCGGAGTACTCCCTAAGTCGAAATGCGGCAGCAATATTGTGTTTTGCTTGGCTGCCATTGAGTGGTGCCCAACTTTAGCCGGACTTCGCGCGTCCAACAACCCTCATCTACGGGGAATCCCTCTATTGGCCTTGAATCCGCAGCGAGCGACATTTGATAGGCGGCGACGTGATCCCATTGATCAGGAACCGTGGCACTTGTCAGCGCGTCATCGGTAAGACTCGCCTATTGACGGCGTCTTTCAGCCATTATTGGCTCAAAGCGCCTGCCAGTGCTAGCGTTTCGAAAATTGACGCTCGCCGCCGCCGTCCCAATCACCGCGATGCAGAATCTTCAGTGCAGCGGTGCGGAATCGTCATCGCGTCGTGGACCCGATGACCTCCGACCGCGCCGGGGCTACTGTGCGGGCAAGAACTGGGTCGGATCGAGCGGCTTGCCGT
>JAYVUH010000406.1:0-2771 GCA_043788115.1 Burkholderiales bacterium | reverse complement strand
GCGCTGCCGTTCGAGACCGTCGTCTTTCAGCCGTCGCGCAAGAAGAAGCACTTCGAGACGGCGGCGCTGATTGACGTCAAGACGGCTTCGCCGCAGCGTGTGGTGCCGGGGTGTCGTTTTTTTGGCATCTGCGGGGGGTGTGCTTTGCAGCACGCCGACATACGCTTGCAAGTTGCTGCGAAACAACGTGTGCTCGAGGACAACCTGCGCCGCATCGGCAAAGTGACACCCGAGCGCATTCTGCCGCCGATCTACGCCGCGCCTTGGGAATACCGTCATCGTGCCCGCATTTCTGCGCACTATGTCGCGAAAAAGGGTGGCGTGCTGGTGGGGTTCCGCGAACGCAAGTCGAGCTTTGTGGCAGACATGACGTCTTGCGAAGTGCTGGCAGGCGGCATTGGCAAATTGATTGGTCCGTTGCGAGAGGTGATGTCGTCGCTGGATGCAAAGGATCGCATGCCGCAGATCGAGCTGGCGGTAGGCGAACGGGTCACGGCACTGGTAATCCGTAATCTGGAAGCGGTCTCTGACGAAGACGGGGCAAAGTTGAAGGTGTTCGCCGATCGTTACCGCGAATCACATCGAATTCAGTGGTGGTTGCAGCCGAAGGGACCTGAGACCGCTTACGCGTTCTATCCCATGGATATGCCGGAGTTGACCTATCTGCTTCCCGAATTTGATCTGGAGCTACTGTTCCGGCCGACCGAGTTCACGCAAGTAAACCACGCCGTGAACCGTTTGATGGTCGAGCGTGCGATTGATCTTCTCGATCCACAGCAGGGTGAACCGATTGCGGATTTGTTTTGCGGATTGGGAAATTTCACGCTACCGATTGCACGGCGCGGCGCCACGGTCGTCGGTGTGGAAGGGAGTGTCTCACTCACCGAGCGTGGCACCGACAACGCGCAACGCAATGGCCTTGCCGGCGCCGCAACTTTCTTTGCCGCCGACCTTTACACTGATCAGGAAAGCGCTATGGCACGCGTGCCAAAAGTCACCAAGATGTTGATCGATCCACCACGCGACGGCGCGCTTGAGGTGTGCAAACTGCTGACACGAGAGGCGCGCCCAGAGTTGACGAGGCTCGTCTACGTTTCATGCAGCCCGTCGACGTTGGCGCGTGACGCTGACGTGCTGGTGAACACAAACGGTTTCCGGCTGACCGCTGCGGGTGTCGTGAATATGTTCCCGCACACCGCGCACGTCGAGTCGATTGCGGTATTTGAGCGGTAGTGACTAAGAAAATAAAAAAGGCCACCGTCGGTGGCCTTTTTTCGTGTAGCGCTTAACGATCAATCCTGACTGGTGAAGCCGAGCAACGCCAGTAGGTTGGCGAAAATGTTGTAGATGCTCAAATAGATCGCGAGTGTGGCCGTGATGTAGTTGGTCTCGCCGCCAGTGATGATGCGATTAATGTCGTACATGAGAAACGCGGAGAACAGGGCGATTGCCAGCACCATGATGGTGAGCGTCAGCGCCGGAAGCTGGAAGAAGATATTGGCGAATGCGGCGACCAGCAGCACAATCATACCCACAAACAAGAACTTACCCATGTTGGTCAGGTCGCGCTTGATGGTCGCGGCGAGTGTAGACATACCGAAGAAAATAATTGCCGTGCCGCCCGCGGCCAGCGCAATCATTTCTCCGCCGTTGGCAAGGCCGAGCGTGCGGCTGATCAGACGCGACAGCATGAGCCCCATGAAGAAAGTGAAGCCGAGTAGGATGGCGACACCCCAGGCGCTATTCTTCGTTTTCTCAATCGCATAGAAGAAACCGAAGGCGATCGCTAGGAAGGCGATAAAACCCATGAAGGGCGAGGCCGCGAAAAAACTAAATTTCATCGACATACCGATGATCGCGCCAAGTACCGTTGGCACCAGCGAAATGCCTAGCAACATGTAGGTGTTGCGCAGGACGCGCTGCTGCGCGGCGGGGAGCGTAGCGCCGCTTGTCTGGGAGATGGTCTGAGTGTCCGTTTGCATATGCGTTTCCTATGTGTTGGTGTGAGGCTATGGGTGTACGACGGTGTAAGACGCGTTGCGCAATCAAACTGCGGTGAACGTAACAAAGACAACAATATTGACGAGAGTTTCCACAACTCTCCCCGACCTGACAACCACTATTTTATTATGGTTATTGCATTCGCCAGCTTGTGGTCTGAGCCCATGCACAAACGACCGCTGACTTCTCCTCCTCGCCCCACAACGTCTGAAACTACTGGCCCTGCCCGAGCGAATAGCCCGGCTGTCCGTCAAAGTTATACAGCGTCTCGGTCTTGATGAAGTCCAACGATGCGCCGTTGATATGTATGAGCAATTGAATGAGCATCTTGTTGTTCATGGCCACGCCTTTATCGACCATGAAGCGGCAGCGCCAGTGATCCGTGAGGCTGGTTTCCGGAATGCCGTGCGGCCACACTTTGACGCCACGGCTGGTAATCATGTTCAGCGAAAGACCGGGAACGGTGAGGGCCCCCAGCTTTGCCGCCAGCGTCTCCGGATTGCCAACCCGGTCAGGTTCGCGCCACTGCAAGAATACGTCCACCCCAACCATGTCTTTTTTCTGCGGGGGCTTGAGCCCGACTGGCGGCAAATTCAAGGTTGGCAGCGCGCCGGCGTTGACTGCCTTGAGCGTTGCCGGCAACTTGCCCAGTCGCGCGATCACCGCATCTGCAAACGCGGTTGTTCCGACTAGTCGCATCGTTTTTTCGCCCGCAACATCGCCCGTGTGAATACCGTCTTCAATTGTTTTCAGCCAGGCGTTAGCGACGC
>JAYVUH010000405.1:0-2395 GCA_043788115.1 Burkholderiales bacterium | reverse complement strand
GCGTCGGCGAACAGAGTTTTTTCGTCGTTTCTGTTGTAATGTCATTATCGAGTGCTGTATCTCGGGCATTCCGCCAACCCCACCCAACAGGATTGCCATATGAATATGTTCAAGACCGCCGGAATCGTACTTATCATCGCTGGGGTACTCGGCTTAGTCTACGGCGGCTTTAGCTACACCAAAGACACGACAGCGGTAAAGCTCGGTTCGATTGAACTTTCGGTCAGGGAACAAGAGCGTATTAATGTTCCATTGTGGGCTGGCATCAGCGCTATCGCCCTTGGCGTGGGACTATTGGTCGCAGGTGGTCGGCCGCGCTGAAACGAAACTCGCTGTCTTTCGGACGTTTCCAGTCAGTAGCAGGACGGTCGATGTACAAGCACTGTTCCACAGTGCACCCAGCATCAAGTCAGTAGCCTGCAAGGAGCGTAGCGCATTGCAGGACGTCAATCCCACGAAGACCGCCCCGCATTTCCCCCGGCTTTAGGCATACCGGGGCTAAAGGCCGCTCCATGGCGGGCTACGACTTCGCGCCAATACCCACCAAAATCTCTTTCGCAATCACCGCGCCATCAGAATTCGGCGCTATTTTAATTAGCGCATCGAGTTTTTGTTTGGCTTGCGGCACGCGGTTTTGTTTGATGAGTAAACGCGCGGCTTCGTGGTAATTCAGTCCACACTTCGGCACGGCGGCGATGCCTTTGTCGAAGGTGGCGAGTGCGGTCGCCACCTCGCTTTTAGCGGCGTAAACCGTGCCCAACTCCTGCCAAAGCTGGCAGTTTTTCGGCAGACGCTTGAGGCCGTCGTTGTAAATGGCGATGGCTTCATCGTACCGATTCATCGCCAATTTGTTACGTCCAAAAGCTGAAAACTCGCGCACCTCTCTTGGGGGCTGCGCTGCAATCTGGCGGCGATAAATTTCGTCTGCCTTCGCGTACTCCTTTGGATACCGGCCCGGCGCAACCCTTGTGGTTGTTCGCCGGTATGACAGGGTTTTTAGACGTTCCAAAATCACTAAACTCGTTTATCCACGGGCATTTTCGAGCATAAATGCTTGGAAATGCCCGTGGATAAACGACTTTTAATTTCAATTAAAACAAAGAAGACAAACCATCAGACAGGGCAGAGGTTCCCGTCTGATGGTTTGGTCTTCATCCACTCACACGAGGTGAGCGGCAAGTCAGCTACAAACTAATCAGCTTGCTTACGCAAAAACGCCGGTATGTCGTAGGTATCCATGCCCGAGCTGGCGAGCGCCGATACGGTGACGTCCCGTCTGCGGCGCGTAACCGCAGGGGTGTCGAGTTCCGCGTAGTTGATGGCACCCGCTGGCGTCGCTGGCGCCCCGACGGCGGCGTCCGTGCCGGTACGCTGCGCGGTCGCTTGCGAGTAAACGATTTGCGGCTGCGGCTTGGCGATTCGACCACCCAACCCCGTTGCCACAATCGTCACCCGTAATGCGTCACCCAGCGTCTCGTCGAACACCTGACCAAAGATCACCGTGGCATCTTCCGCGGTGAAGCTGCGGATGGTGTTCATCACTTCGTGCACTTCCTTCAACTTCAAGGATTTGGACGCCGTGATGTTTACCAAGACACCGCGCGCACCAGTGAGGTTGACGTCTTCGAGCAATGGCGAGGCAGCAGCACGCTCAGCGGCGACCTGTGCGCGATCCGCGCCGGTTGCCGTCGCCGAGCCCATCATCGCCACGCCGTTCTCGGACATGACCGTGCGGACGTCAGCAAAGTCAACGTTCACCAAGCCCGGGCAGTTGATGATCTCGGCAATACCGGCGACCGCACCGTGCAAGACGTCGTTGGCCGCTTTGAAGCCGTCTTCGAACGTCGCGTCTTCACCCAGCACTTCCATCAGCCGGTCATTTGGGATGATGATGAGCGAGTCGACGTTTTGCTTGAGGGCCTCGATGCCTAGCTGCGCGGCTTTCATGCGCTTGCCTTCGAACGCGAATGGTTTGGTGACCACAGCCACGGTCAGCACGCCCATCTCGCGCGCGACTTCCGCGAAGATCGGTGCCGCGCCGGTGCCCGTACCACCACCCATACCGGCCGTGATGAAGAGCATGTCCGCACCTTGGATCATCTCCGCGATACGCTCGCGATCTTCGATGGCGGCGGCGCGTCCGATTTCCGGATTCGCTCCTGCGCCGAGACCACGCGTGACCGTACTGCCCAGTTGCAGGACCGTTCGGGATTGATTGCGCTTCAACGCTTGCGCGTCTGTGTTCGCACAAATAAATTCAACCCCCGCGACCCCGTGGCTAATCATGTGATCGACTGCATTACCGCCGCAGCCGCCCACACCGATCACCTTGATGATCGCTTCGGGTTGTGTGTTATCGAGTATTTCTATCATGGTGATGCTCTCCTCTGCTGGT